>JAQGJZ010000182.1 GCA_028290385.1 Enterovirga sp. | reverse complement strand
CGCTCCGGGCCGCAGCGTCGGTGCGCCGCTGGTGCTGCAGCCGCAGCTTCACAGCGGCACCGCCATCTACTGACGCCCGAGTGTTGCGGCAGAGCCATTGACCCGGAGGCCGCCCCGCGGCCAAGGTCACGGCGTCGATACGAGCTCCCGGCACGCCATGCGTCGCTTTATTCCCGCCTTCCTTCTCGGCCTCGCGGCCGTCCTTTCGCCAGCCGGGGCTCCCGGGGCGCGCGAGGTCACACCGGCCGAGAAGCGGGTCATCCCGTATACGGGGCGCCTGCCGCTCTGCGGCGATCCGGCCGTGCTCGCGATGATGTCGAACCAGTTCGCCGAGAAGGAATCGCAGTTCTGGAACTCGAACCTGACCGTGGTCGAGTTCGAGCGCATCCATCCGCTGGCCTTCAAGCCCTGGGGGCTCGACCACATTCCGCGCCGCTATTGCACGGCAACCGCGACCCTCTCCAACAGCCGCCGCCACCGGGTGGATTATTCCGTCCGCGAGGACCTGGACTTCATCGGCAACGGCTGGGGCGTCGAGTTCTGCATCCAGGGCCTCGACCGCAACTGGGCCTTTGCGCCCGCCTGCCGGATGGCCCGGCCCTGATGGGCCGGCGCTTCGCAGGCCTTCTCGCCGGGTTCGGCGCGCTTTTCGGGCTGCTCGGCGACGCGACCGCGCAGGAGCGCGGCGGCCGGCCGGGCGATTTCGATTTCTTTGTGCTGGCGCTGAGCTGGTCGCCCGCCTTCTGCGAAAGCACCGGGGCATCCCGCGGCTCGGCCCAATGCGATCCGGGGCGGCGCCTCGGCTTCGTCGTGCATGGGCTGTGGCCGCAGCACGAGCGGGGCTACCCGTCCCAGTGCGACAGCCGCAACGCGCCCCGCTACGTGATCGACGAGACGGCGGACATTTTCCCCGATGCGGGCCTCGCCCGGCATCAATGGCGAAAGCACGGCACCTGCTCCGGGCTTGATCCGAGCTCGTATTTCCGGGCCGTGCGCCGCGCGCGCGACCTCGTGAAGGTGCCCGAGCCGCTGCAAAGCCCGTCGCGCGACGGCCAGACCACCGGCGCGACCGTCGAGCGGGCCTTCGCCGAAGTGAATCCGGGCCTGCGGCCCGACATGATGGCCGTGACCTGCCGGCGCGGCGAATTGCGCGAGGTCCGGGTCTGCCTGGAGAAGGACCTGTCGGGCTTCCGCCGCTGTCCCGAGGTGGATGCCGAAGCCTGTCGGTTCGGGCCGATCCGGGTCACGGCGCCGCGCTGAAGCTTGGCGGGGGGCGGGCGCGTTCCCACCTGTCAGTGTGTGATCGGCACGGCCGAGCGCTCAGACAGGAGTTCCGATGTTCGACGCCAAGCGCCTTCTCGGGCAGTTCATCGCCAGCCAGGTCGGCAAGTCCTTCGGGCAGGGCGGGCGTGGCTATGATCGCGGCCACGGTGGCGGCCACGGTGGCGGTGGGTTCGGCGGCAGCGGCGGCTCGCCGCTCGACAGCATCGCGCGACAGCTCGGCGGCGGCGGCTCGGGCGCGCTCGCGGGCGGCCTCGCCAGCGTGCTTCTCGGCTCGCGAAAGGGGCCCAAGCTCGGCGGCTCGGCCGCGAAGCTCGGCGGGCTCGCGCTGGTCGGCTCGCTCGCCTACCGGGCGTACCAGGATTGGCAGGCGGGCCAGGCTTCACGAGGCGGCGGCACGTCGGCCGGGTTCGGGGGCGGAGGAGCCGGGTTCATGCCGCAACCGGGCCAGAGCCCGTGGGGCCAGCCGGGCGGCGCCTTCGCGCCGGCACCCTCCGGAACACCGTTCAACCCGGCCCGGGAGGAAGAGCAGCAGGACCTGAGCCGCGCGCTTCTGCGCGCCATGATTACGGCCGCCAAGGCCGACGGGCATATCGATGCCGCCGAGCAGGCCAACATCTTCGGCGCCATGGACAAGCTCGACCTGGACGCAGACGACAAGGCCTTCGTGGTCGACGAGCTGCGCGCGCCGCTCGATGTCGACGCGGTGGCCCGCGGCGCCCGCAACCCGGAGGAGGCGGCCGAGATCTACGCCGCCTCGCTGCTCGCGATCGATGTCGACAACGCGGCGGAGCGCAGCTACCTCGCCGCGCTGGCGGCCCGGCTCAGGCTGGACGATGCGCTCGTCCAACACCTGCACCGGACCGTGGAGGAGGCAGGCACGCGCCCGTGAGGCGCGCGCCGGCCCCGCTCAGTCGTCCGCGCCCGAGAGCTTGCTGGCGAACAGCGCGATCGCGCGGGCGTAATTGTCGGACTTGTTCCATTCCTTGATGGCCGCGAAGTTCGGCTCGCCGGGGTTCCAGCCGGCGCCGCGCTGCCAGCCGTGGCCCTTGAGGTAATTGGCCGTGGAGGCCAGCACGTCGGGCACGCTGCGGATCAGGTCGGGGTGCCCGTTGCCGTCGAAATCGACCGCGTATTTGTAGTAGTTCGAGATCATGAACTGCGTCTGGCCGATCTCTCCGGCCCAGGCGCCCTTCATTTCCGCCGACGTCAGGTCGCCCCGGTCCAGAACCCGCAGGGCCGCAAACAGCTCGCCCGTGAACCGCTCCGTGCGCCGGCAATCATACGCGAGCGTCGCGACGGAGCGGACGACCGGCATGTTGCCCATGACGGCGCCGAAATCCGTCTCCATCGCCCAGATCGCCGCGATGACAGGGCCCGGCACGCCAAACCGCTGCTCAATGGAGCGGAACAGGGCCGCACGCTGACGGAGCTGCTGCCCGGCCTTCGCAACGCGGCCGGCCGTGACGCGCGTCTTCACGAATTGCTCGAACGGCACCCGGAACGCGCCCTGGCCGCGGTCCTTGCGCATGACCGCCTGGTCGAAGGTGACACCGGCCAGTCCGGCATCCACCGCGCGGGCCGAGATGCCCTGGGCGACCGCCTCCCGGCGGATGTCCTGAAGCCATTTGTCGAAGCCGGCAGGATCGCGGCAGGTCGCGGCGGAGGCGGCCGCCGAAGACAGGCCGAGCAGGAGGGCAGCCGCGCCGGTCCGGCGCAGGATGGTCCAGGGTGACGCCAAAACTTCGTCTCCATGAAAAACGCGCGGGAACACCGCAGCTTTGCCGGTTTAAACTCGCCTATGTGGCTGAACCGGGGCTTAAACCGGCGTCGCGCTCTGCACGAGACGTCTTAGTCGCCCGTCAGTGCCGGAGGGCACGCGCCAGCTCGTCCTTGCTCATCTTGGAGCGGCCGGGAATGTCCCGCTTCTTGGCCTCCGCGTAGAGTTCCGCCTTTGTGGGCTCCGCGCCCGCCTTGGCGCTCTTGCTGCGGCCCCGGCCCTCCGCGGCGTCCTTGGCGGTCTCGCCCTTGCGCTCCTTCGCCTTGGTGCGGGCGAGGTTCTGCTTGTTTGTCTTCGGACTTTCCTGGTTGGAGGCGCCGGCCTCGTGCAGCGCGATCGCGATCGCCTGCTTCGGACTTTTGACCTTCGGACCGCTGCCGCGGATGCGCAGCTCGCCATGCTTGTATTCGTGCATGACGCGCTCGACGGTCTTCTTCTGCTCGGGAGATTGCTTGCTCGGCATGGAAGCGTGCTCCGCGTGTGATCTGCCGATCAACGCAGAAACACCCGAAGTGCTCCTGTTCTGTTGTGCAGCGCCCATTGGCGCCGCCGCCAAAGCGTGCCTAACATCTGGCCAGGTCGTAACCGGAGGTGGTCGAAGTGATCGCGCAACCTCGGTGCATCGCGCTCGTCGGGCCTTTCCAGAGCGGCAAGACCACGCTGCTCGAAGCGATCCTGCACCGCGCCGGCGCGGTCGACAGGATGGGGCGCTCGGGCGCCGGGACCCTGTGCGGGGATTCGAGCCCGGAAGCACGGGCGCACACTATGAGCGTCGAGCCGAACGTCGTGACGGTCCGGTATCTGGGCGATGCCTACACGTTCATCGACTGCCCGGGTTCGGTCGAGTTCGCGCATGACATGCGACCCGTTCTGCCCGCCTGCGACGCGGCCGTCGTCGTCTGCGAACCCGACGACAGGAAGGTGCCGGCGCTGGCGCTGGTTCTGCGCGAGCTGGAGGAGCTCGGCATCCCGCGCTTTCTGTTCCTGAACAAGATCGACGCGAGCGATCGGCGCGTGCGCGAAACCCTCGCGGCCCTCCAGGAGGCGTCGGGCACGCCGCTGCTGCTCCGGCAGATCCCGATCTGGGAGAACGGCACCGCGACCGGCTTCATCGACCTCGCACTCGAGCGCGGGTTTCTCTACCGCGAGCAGGCGCCAAGCGAGGTCATCGCGCTCGCGGCCGGCGAGGTGCCGCGCGAAAAGGAAGCGCGCTTCACCATGCTGGAGCGGCTCGCCGACCATGACGACGCGCTCATGGAGGCCCTGATCTCGGACGAGGAGCCGCCGAAGGACCGGATTTTCAAGGACCTCGCCGAGGAGCTGCGCCAGGGTCAGGTCGTGTCCGTGCTGATCGGCTCGGCCGAGCACGGCAACGGCGTCACCCGCCTGCTCAAGGCGCTTCGCCACGAGGCCCCGACATTGGCCGACACCCGCCGGCGGCTCGCCGTGGCGGAGGACGGGCCGCCGCTCGCGCTGGTGCTGCGCACCATCCACACCGGCTTCAGCGGAAAGCTCTCCGTCGCACGGGTGCTTCGCGGTACCTTTCGGGAAGGCGACAGCGTCACGAGTTCGGGCGGGGCTGAGGCGCGGATCGCGGGCCTATCGCAATGGCGGGGGGGGCAACCGAGCCGCAGTCCCGAAGCCGCCGAAGGCGAGGTCGCAGGCTTCGCCCGCCTCGATCCGATCGCCACGAGCGATGCCTTCGCGGCCGGCCGAAAAGCCCCGGACGCGATCCCAAGTCCCACGATGACGGAGCCGGTCTACGCCGTCGCCGTGCGGGTCAAGAACCGCAAGGACGATGTCCGCCTGACGGCCGCGCTCGCAAAGGTCGTGGAGGAGGATCCCTCGCTGAGGCTCGAGCACAGGCCCGATCTCGGCGAGGTGCGCCTGCACGGACAGGGCGAGATGCACCTGCGCGTCGCGGTCGAGCGCCTCGCCTCGCGATTTCAGGTGGAGGTCGAGACCGCGAAGCCGAAGGTCGGATATTCCGAGACGATCCGCCGTCCGGCCGCCGCGCGTGGCCGGCACAAGAAGCAATCCGGCGGGCACGGCCAGTTCGGCGACGTCTCGATCGAGGTGCGTCCGCTCGGGCGGGGCGAGGGCTTCGCGTTTGAGAGCCGCATCGTGGGCGGCGTGGTGCCGAAGCAATACATCCCGTCCGTGGAGGCGGGCGTCGAGGAATGGCTGAAGCGGGGGCCGCTCGGCTTTCCGGTCGTCGACCTGGCCGTGCGGCTCGTCGATGGCACCTACCACGCGGTGGATTCGTCGGACGCGGCCTTCCAGGCGGCCGCGCGGCTCGCCATGAGCGAAGCCATCCCGCGCGGCGCCTCCGTGCTGCTCGAACCGGTCCTCGCGGTCGAGATCGCGATCCCGTCCGGCGCCATCTCCAAGGCGGCGAGCCTCGTCACGGCGCGGCGCGGCCAGGTGCTGGGTTACGATTCCCGCCCAGGCTGGCCGGGCTGGGACATTCTCTCCGCGACCGTGCCGGAGGCCGAGATCGCCGACCTGATCGTCGAGCTGCGCTCGGCGACGGCCGGCGTCGGCACCTTCTCGACCCGCTTCGCGCACATGGCGGAGGTGACGGGCCGGCAAGCCGAGCTGGCGCTGGCCCCCGCGGGTTAGCGCCGCGGCCCGAAGCGCCGCCGGCCCGCGAAACCGCACCCGGCTTCGCGGCCTAGCTCACAGGATGAAGCGGCTCAGATCCGCGTTGCTGGCCAGACTCTCGACCTGCGCCCGCACATAGGTGCCGTCGATCGTGAAGGTTTCGCCGGAGCGGTCGGGCGCCGTGAACGAGATGTCGTCGAGCACGCGCTCCAGCACGGTCTGCAGCCGGCGCGCGCCGATGTTCTCGACGCTCGAGTTCACGTCGACGGCGACCTTCGCCAGCGCCTCGATCGCGTCGTCCGTGAAGTCCAGCCGAATGCCTTCGGTCGCGAGCAGGGCCACGGATTGCTTGATCAGGCTCGCCTCGGTCTCCGTGAGGATGCGGCGGAAATCGTCGATCGTGAGCGGGTTCAGCTCCACCCGGATGGGCAGGCGGCCCTGCAATTCGGGCAGCAGGTCCGAGGGCTTGGAGACGTGGAACGCGCCGGACGCGATGAACAGGATGTGGTCGGTCTTCAGGCTGCCGTGCTTGGTCGCCACGGTCGTGCCCTCGATGAGCGGCAGCAGGTCGCGCTGCACGCCCTCGCGCGAGACGTCCGCGCCGGTTCGGCCGTCGCGGGCGCAGATCTTGTCGATCTCGTCCAGAAACACGATGCCGTTGTTCTCGACCTGCCGGATCGCCTCCTGCACGATCGCATCCTGGTCGAGCAGGCGGTCGGATTCCTCCGCGACCAACGGCGCATAAGCGTCGCGCACCGTCGTGCGCCGGGTGCGCGGCCGGCCGCCGCCGAGGGCCTTGCCAAGCATGTCGGAGATGTTGATCGCGCCCATCGAGGCGCCCGGCATCCCCGGGATCTCGAACATCGGCAGCGCGGGGGCGCCGCCCTGGAGCTCGATCTCGATCTCCTTGTCGTCGAGCTCGTTCGCCCGGAGCTTGCGGCGGAAGGAGTCGCGGGTCGCGGGCGAGGCCGTCTTGCCGACCAGCGCGTCCAGCACACGGTCTTCGGCCGCGACATGCGCCTTGGCTTCGACGCTCTTGCGCTTCTCCTCCTTCACGAGGCCGATGCCGACCTCGACGAGGTCGCGCACGATCTGCTCGACGTCCCGCCCGACATAGCCGACCTCGGTGAACTTGGTGGCTTCGACCTTGAGGAAGGGGGCGCCCGCGAGCTTTGCGAGCCGGCGCGAGATTTCCGTTTTTCCGCAGCCGGTCGGGCCGATCATCAGGATGTTCTTGGGCGCCACCTCGTCCTTGAGGGGCCCTTCGAGCTGCTGGCGGCGCCAGCGGTTGCGCAACGCGATCGCGACCGCGCGCTTGGCATCGGCCTGGCCGACGATGAAGCGGTCGAGCTCGGAGACGATTTCACGGGGCGAGAAGGTGGTCATGACTCAAACGGAATCCGGCCAGAGCCGGGAGGTGTGGAGGACGCGAACGATCTCAAGCCGGTCATGCGCGGGGCGAAAGACGACAATATAGGGCGTTCCGGAGACAAAGAACTCGCGCGTGCCGTCGATGCGCCCAGGACGTCCGATGCCCGGATGTGACGCGATCGTCGGCGCCGCACCGGTCAACCGCTTGGCAAGCCGCCGTGCCGCACCGGGATCTCGTTTCCCAACGTAGTCTGCAGCGGCCTTGACATCCTGATGCGCATCGCGAGCCCAGGTGATCCTCACGGCACTTCAGGATAGCTGTCCGCCAACTGCTCCATGTCTTCCTGAGTGACCGTCTCGCCGCGATCGAGTTGGGCCAGACCGGACCGGATAGCGGCGATGTGTCCCTCGCGGATGTCGAGCCAACCCGCAAGCGCTTCGTTGACGAGCACGTCGAGCGGCTCGCCGCACTGCTCAGAGAGTTGGCCGAACGCGGTCGCGGCCGCCTCGCTCAACGTGATCGTCATGTGCTTCGTCATGACTGTGACCTCAACGTCTGCGTAACCTAAGCCGACGCGCCGGTTCCTTCCAGCGAGTACGACGCTCGGCTCTTGGGGCATTTCGGTTCGGGAGCTCAGGCGCCCTCGAGGCTCTCCACCACCACATTCGCGTTCGTGTACACGCAGATCTCGGCCGCGATGGCGAGCGAACGGCGGGCGATCACCTCCGCGTCCAGCTCCATGTCGATGAGCGCGCGAGCGGCCGCCAACGCGTAATTGCCGCCGGACCCGATCGCCATGACGGCCCCGTTCGGGCTCGTCTCGGGCTCGAGCACGTCGCCTGCGCCGGACAGGAGCAGGCTGATGTCCTTGTCGGCCACCAGCATCATGGCCTCGAGCCGGCGCAGGTAGCGATCCGTCCGCCAATCCTTGGTCAGCTCGACACAGGCGCGGGTCAGCTGCCCCGGATATTGCTCGAGCTTGCCCTCGAGCCGCTCGAACAGCGTGAATGCATCCGCCGTCGCGCCCGCGAAGCCGCCGATCACCGTGCCCTTCGCCAGACGCCGCACCTTGCGGGCGTTGCCCTTCACGATGGTCTGACCCAGGCTCACCTGGCCATCGCCGCCGATCACCACACGGTCGCCCTTGCGGACCATGACGATCGTTGTGGCATGCATGCGGGGCGGCTGGTCTTCGGACAACGCGGGACTCCGGTGGGAACCGTCACTTAATCATCGCTCCTGCGAAATCCACCCGCGACGCCGGCATGGTGGCGCCCTGGCGCTCCGCTTGCTAGTGAGCGGCATCTGCCCAATCACACAGCACCTTCGGGGGGAACATGCGCTCCGCGAGCGTCAGCCGCCGGACGAACGAGACCGACATCTCCGTGTCGTTGACCCTGGACGGCTCCGGCCGGACATCCGTCGCGACCGGGATCGGCTTTCTGGATCACATGCTGGACCTCCTGGGCCGGCACGCGCTGTTCGACCTCGACGTGAAGGTGACCGGCGACCTGCACATCGACGGCCATCACACGACCGAAGACACCGGCATCGCGCTCGGCCAGGCTTTCGCCAAGGCTGTCGGCGACAAGAAGGGCATCTCGCGCTACGCGAGCCTGCACCTGCCCATGGACGAAACGCTGACGCGGGTCGCGATCGACCTCTCCGGCCGGCCCTACCTGGTGTTCCGCACGACGTTCCCGACCGAGAAGATCGGCGGCTTCGACACCGAGTTGGTGCGCGAGTTCTTCATCGCCTTCGCGATGAATGCCGGCGCGACCCTGCATGTCGAGACTGTGTACGGCGAGAACAGCCACCATATTGCCGAGAGCTGCTTCAAGGGCCTCGCCCGCGCGCTCAGGCAGGCGGTGGCGGTTGATCCGCGCGAAGGCGAGCGCATCCCCTCCACCAAGGGCGCGCTCTGAGGGCTCCTCCATGTCCGCCAGCTTCACGATCCACCTCCCGAAGGACGCCGTTCCCGGCGACGCCCGCGCGCTCGAGCGTGCGGAGATCGTGCGCGACGGGTTCTCGTGGACCGCGTTCTTCTTTCCCGTTCTGTGGTTTCTCTGGCACCGGCACTGGCTCGTCGCGGCCCTGGCGCTGGCCGGCACGGTGGGCCTGCCCATCGCGCTCGCGGCTCTCCGCATCCCGGGCGCGGCGATCCTTGCGATCGAAGTGCTGGTTCACCTGTTTCTCGGGCTCGAGGCGTCCAGCATTCGTCGGTTCGCCTACCGCCTTCGTCGGCGGCCGATGACGGGGCTCGTCGTCGCGGCGGACGCGGCAGAGGCCGAAACCAAGAGCTTCGCGCAATGGCTGGCGCCCGGGAGCCATGGGGGCCCGGCGCATCATCATGACACCGCTCCGGCGCCCGTGCGCGTGACCGCCCCGGCCCGCCCGATCCGCCAGGAGCCGGTGCTGGGCTTGTTTCCTGATTTCGAGGGCCGGCGATGACCGTTGCGATCGTCGATTACGGCTCGGGCAACCTGAATTCGGCGGCCAAGGCCTTCGAGCGGGCGTCACTCGAAAGCGGCACCAACGAGCGCATCCTCGTCACGTCCGACCCCGCCGAGGTGGCGCGCGCGGACCGGATCGTGCTGCCGGGCGTCGGCGCCTACGCCGATTGCCGGCGCGGGCTCGACAGCATCCCGGGCATGGTCGAGGCCATGACAGAGGGCGCCATCGAAAAAGGCCGGCCGTTCCTCGGCATCTGCGTCGGCATGCAGCTCATGGCGACGCGCGGGCTCGAGCACGCCGCGACGCCGGGGCTCGGCTGGATCGGCGGCGACGTGGCTCCGATCCAACCCGACGATCCGAGCCTCAAGGTCCCGCATATGGGCTGGAACACGCTTCACCCGCAGCAGGACCACCCCCTGACGGACGGGATTCCGCTCGGCCCTGAAGGGCTGCACGCGTACTTCGTCCATTCCTACGCGCTCCAGCCCACGGACGAGGCCGAGGTGGTCGCGGTCTCCGCCTATGGCGGGCCCGTCACGGCCATGGTCGCGCGCCGCAATCTTGCGGGAACGCAGTTCCATCCCGAGAAGAGCCAGGCGCTGGGGCTGCGGCTGATCTCCAACTTCCTGCGCTGGCGGCCATGATCCTGTTTCCTGCAATCGACCTCAAGGAAGGGCGCTGCGTCCGCCTGGTCCAGGGCGACATGGCCCAGGCCACGATCTTCAACGACGACCCGGTCGACCAGGCCACGACCTTCGAGGCCCAGGGCTTCCAGTGGCTCCACCTCGTCGACCTCGACGGCGCCTTCGCGGGCAGACCCGTCAATGCTGAGGCGGTCAGGGCCGTTCTGGCCAAGGTGACCGTGCCGGTGCAGCTCGGCGGCGGCATCCGCGACATGCGCACGATCGAGGGCTGGCTCGCGGCCGGCGTGGCGCGGGTCATCATCGGCACCGCGGCCGTGCAGGATCCGGATCTGGTGCGCGAGGCGGCACGCCTCCATCCCGGGCGGATCGCGGTCGGCATCGATGCCAAGGACGGGCGCGTCGCGGTGCATGGCTGGGCCGAGACCTCGACCCTCACAGCCGAGGAGCTCGGCCGCCGGTTCGAGGACGCGGGCGTCGCGGCCATCATCTACACCGACATCGCCCGGGACGGCATCCTCAAGGGCCTCAACATCCCGATGACACTCGCCCTGGCGCAGGCCGTCAGCATCCCGGTGATCGCGTCCGGCGGCCTCGCCTCCATGGCCGACATCGAGCGGCTGCTCGAGCCCGATTGCGCCGCCCTCGCGGGCGCCATCACGGGTCGTGCGCTCTATGACGGCCGCATCGACCCGGCCGAAGCGCTGGCCCTGATCGCCGGCGCGCGAAAGCCCGGGGAGGCGTCTCGTCCGGAGCGCATCCGCGCCTAGCGGCATGAGGGCGTCTTCGGTCGAGACTGCGTCGGCCGCCGGCCACGACATCGTCCTCGAGCCGAGGCAGCCACGGCGCCCGGGCCTTCAGCACGTCGCGCGCGAAGTGACCTCGGGCGGAATGGCGGGGCTTCTGGCGCTGCCCTTCTGCGTCTCGGCCGGCGTGGTCGCCTACGAGCCCCTGGGCCGCGACTACGTCGCCCTCGGGGCCGCGGCGGGCATTCTCTGCGCCGTCGCGGGCGGCGCCATCGGTGCGCTGGCCCGCGTGTCCTCGTTCGTCCCGAACATCACGTCGACCACCCATTCGCTCATCCAGGCGAGCTTCCTCGGCTGGCTGGTCCATCGCGCGAACGGCGACGTCACCCTCGCCCTCGCGCTTCTGCCGCTATCGGCGATGCTGGCGGGCCTGTGGCAGCTCGTCATCGCCGGGTCGGGGCTCGGGCGGATCGTGAAGTTCACGCCCTATCCCGTCCTCGCCGGCTTCCTGACCGGGCTGGCGATCCTGATCTTCGCGCAGCAGCTGCCGCGCATGTTCGGGCTCTCGTCCGTCGGGGCCGTGGTCCAGGCGGTCGCCGATCTGCACCTTCCGGCGCCGGCCATGCCGGTCTTCGGCCTGGCCCTGATCCTGCTCGTGACGACCATCGAGGCGCGCGCGCCCCAGCGGCCCGTGATGCTGTTCGGGCTTCTGGTGGGGACCGGCCTCTACCACGTCCTCGCACTCGTGGCCCCCGGGCTCGCCCTCGGCGGCACGGTCGGCGAGGTCTCGCTCGGGGGAGCATCGCTCGGCCTCCACCTCGATCTCGAGACGCTGGGGCAGTCGCTTGCCGATTTCGAGCTCGTCAAGGCGCTCGTGCTCACCTCCCTGACGCTGGCAATCCTGGGCACGCTCGACCTCACCTTCGCGCTGCGCGCGGCGCAAAACCTCGCCGACGTGGACGCCGCCCCTCGGCGCAACCTCGCCGGCCAGGGGCTGTCGAACCTCGTCTCGTCGCTCGCGGGCGGGCTGACCGTCACGACCTCCATCGCGTTTTCGCGCACGATCTTCTCCGGCGGCGGGCGCACCCGGGTGTCCACCATATCGCTGGCCGCGGTGCTTCTGATCGCGGCCGTCGCGGCCCCGACGGTCGTCGGGGCGCTGCCCAGCGTCGTGCTCGCCGCCATCCTGGTCAGCATCGCGTGGCGGCTCTGGGACCGCTGGTGCATCGTGCTGATCCGCGACCTGTTCCGGTCCGACGATCGGGACGCAGCGGTGCGGGCGAGGCGCAACGCCGCGATCGTCGCGGCCGTCACGGCCACCACGGTTCTCGGCCAGCCGGTCGCGGGAGCGCTCGCGGGCATCGGCCTGTCCTGCCTCGTGTTCATCATGGAGATGAGCCGCCCGATCATCCGGCGGCAGCTCGACGGGGCCCAGCTCTTCTCCAAGCGCATCCGCTCGCAGGGGCACCTCGCGCTGCTGCGCGAAACCGGCCGCGCCACCGCGATCCTGGAGCTGCAGGGCATCCTGTTCTTCGGCAATGCCGACGACCTCGCATCGCGGGTGAAGTCGCTCGAAGGCAGCGCCCGGACCGTCATCCTCGACCTGCGGCGCGTCACCGATATCGACACCTCGGGCGCGACGATCCTGAAACAGATCGCCACCCGCTGCCGGGAGCGCGGCATGACGCTGCTGCTCTCCTCGGTCGACCCGAAGTTCGCGGTTCTCGTCGCCGGGGCGCTCGGCCCGGCCTGGAAATCCGCCATCTTCCCCGATCTCGACGCCGCGCTCGAGACCGCCGAGGAGCGGGCGCTCGCAGCCGCGCGTGCGGCGGGGAGCGCGGCGTGGCGCGCCCTCCGGATCGAGGAAACGGATCTCGCGGGCGGGCTGTCCGAACGCGAGATGGAGGCCTTCAAGGCGCATCTCACGCCCTGCACCTATCAGGCCGGCGATGTGCTCTGCCGGACGGGCGCGCCGGCCGACAAATTGTGGATTTTGACCCGCGGCTCGGTCAGCGTGCGCCTCGCCGGAGAACAGGCGGGCCGCCGCATTGCGGGCCTCGGGCCGGGCACGAGCGTCGGCGAGATGGGATTGCTCGATCGCCGTCCCCGCTCGGCCGACGTGGTCGCCGACGAGGAGGTCGAAGGGTTCATCCTGAGCGCCGAAAGCTTCGACCGCCTCTTGCGCGAGGAGCCGCATCTCGGCCAATCCCTGCTCGCGACGATCGCCCGCCTGACCGCCCAGCGGCTCCGGGTCACGTCGGAGGAACTGATGTTGGCGTCCACCTGATGCTCAAGATTCGCCTGATACCCTGCCTCGACGTGAAGGACGGGCGCGTCGTGAAAGGCGTGCAGTTCCTCGACCTGCGCGATGCCGGCGACCCCGTGGAGGCCGCCCGCGCCTATGACGCGGCCGGTGCCGACGAGCTCTGCTTTCTCGACATCACGGCGAGCCACGAGGATCGCGGCATCCTGCTCGACATCGTCAGCCGCACGGCCGCCGAGTGCTTCATGCCGCTCACCGTCGGCGGGGGCGTCAGGACCGTGGAGGACATCCGCGGGCTCCTGCTCGCGGGCGCCGACAAGGTGTCCATCAACACCGCCGCCGTGAACGACCCCAACTTCGTGCGCGACGCGGCGGAAAAGTTCGGCAGCCAGTGCGTGGTCGTCGCGATCGATGCCAAGCGCGTCTCAGGGCCCGGCGAGCCGGACCGGTGGGAGATCTTCACCCATGGCGGCCGCAAGCCGACCGGGCTCGATGCTATCGCGTTCGCCCGCAAGGTCGTGGCCCTCGGTGCCGGCGAGCTGCTGGTCACCTCCATGGACAAGGACGGCACGCGCTCGGGCTACGACCTCGCGCTCGTGCGGGCCATCTCCGACGCGGTCCCGGTCCCGGTGGTCGCCTCCGGCGGCGTCGGCGGGCTGGACGACCTGGTCGCGGGCGTCCGCGACGGCCATGCGAGCGCGGTGCTCGCGGCATCGATCTTCCATTTCGGCGAGCACACGATCGGCGAGGCCAAGCGTCACATGGCCGAGGCCGGCCTCGCCGTGAGGCTCACCTGATGGCGACCTTCTCGCTGCTCGACCTCGAACGCATCGTGGCGGAGCGCGCCGCCGCGCCGCCGAGCGAGTCGCACACGGCCAAGCTGCTCGCGGGCGGCCCCGCCAAGCCCGCCAAGAAGCTCGGCGAAGAGGCGGTCGAGGCTGCAATCGCGGCCGTGATGGGCGATCGCGCCGGTCTCGTGGCGGAAGCCGCCGACGTGCTCTATCATCTTCTCGTCACACTCCGCGCTTGCGGGGTGAGCGTGGATGAAGTCATGGCCGAACTGGCGCGGCGGACCGCCCAGTCCGGCCTCGCCGAGAAGGCCTCACGCGGGAGCGGTTGAGCCGATGCACGAAATCCTGGGCCGGGACATCCCGGCCGTGCCGGTCCCGCGGCCCGCCGTGGCTCCCCGGGAGCAGAATATCTCGCCCTACCGGACGTTTTCGCGCGAGGAATGGGCCAAGCTGCGCGCCGACACCCCGCTGACGCTGACGGCAGCCGAGGTCGGGCAGTTGCAATCGCTGAACGACCCGATCTCGCTCGACGAGGTCATCGCGATCTACCTGCCACTGTCCCGGCTGCTCTCGCTCTACGTCGCGGCCGCCCAGGGGCTGT
Source organism: Enterovirga sp. (assembly GCA_028290385.1). Taxonomy (GTDB): domain Bacteria; phylum Pseudomonadota; class Alphaproteobacteria; order Rhizobiales; family Beijerinckiaceae; genus Enterovirga. Next base: position 11,398 of record JAQGJZ010000182.1, on the reverse strand, counting down.
TCCGGGCGACGCAGCGGTTCCTGCTCGCCGACAAGACCGAGAAGGTACCCTACATCATCGGTGTTGCCGGCTCCGTCGCGGTCGGCAAGTCGACGACGGCCCGCATCCTGAAGGCCCTCCTCGCGCGCTGGCCGAACACCCCGAAGGTCGACCTCGTGACGACGGACGGCTTTCTGCGGCCGAATGCGGAGCTGAACCGGCTCAACATGATGGACCGGAAGGGTTTTCCGGAGAGCTACGACACGGCGCGCCTTCTGCGCTTCCTGTCGGACATCAAGGCCGGCAAGCGCGGCGTGCGGGCGCCGATCTATTCGCACCTGACCTACGACGTCCTGTCCGACGAGGAGGTCGTGGTCGAGAACCCGGACATCCTGATCGTGGAGGGCCTGAACGTTCTCCAGCCCGCGCGCCTGCCGCGCGACGGCGCCGCGATCCCCTTCGTGTCGGACTTCTTCGACTTCTCGGTCTATCTGGATGCCGACGAGGAGGATCTGCACCGCTGGTACCTCGCGCGGTTCCTCCGTCTGCGGAACACGGCCTTCCGCGACCCGCTCTCCTATTTCCGGAAATATGCGGATCTCTCCGAGGCGGAGGCGATCGACTTCGCCGAAGGGCTCTGGAACCGCATCAACCTCGTGAACCTGAACGAGAACATCCTGCCGACGCGCCAGCGGGCCAGTCTCATCCTGCGCAAAGGCGCGAGCCACCGGATCGAGCAGGTCGCGCTCCGGCGGCTCTGAGGGGCGCGTCAGCCCCGGCGCATGTCGCCGCCGTGGCGTCGGTGGGGGCCATGGCCGAGCCCGCCGCGACCCATGCCACCCGCCAGCATCGAGAACCGCCGCTTCTGGCCCTCGTCCAGCGAGCCGTAGAGGGGCTGGGCGGCGTCGGCGAGCTTGCGCAGGGCATCCGCCGAGGCGGCCTGCCGCTCGGCCATGAAGCGCAGCGTGCCCGGCACATCCGGCGCGGCTCCCTCCTGCCGCATCGCGGCGAAGCGCTCGCGCCGAGCCTGGCGCGCTTCCTGGCGCTGCTTGGCCAGGCCCCGGATCGCAGCCTCCACGGGGGGCCAGAGCTTCTCCTGGTCCGCATTCAGCTTGAGCCCTGCATGAAGGGCCGCGATGCGGGCATCCGTGAACGCCGCCCTGTCCTCGGGCGAAACCGGCGTGCCGCGGTGCCAGCCGGGCCCGCGCTCGAAGGGCCCCCGCCCGGCGCCGTCCTGCGCAGAGGCACCCGCGGCCGCAAGCGCACCGAGGCCTGAAAGGCCAACCACCCAACGCTTCATGTCGATCGTCTCGCAACGCGTCGGCGAGGATTCCCGCCGAACTCCCCCGGAAGCTGCGCCCGGCGAGCTTACCGGCCCGTCGCAGCCGGGTTAAAGGGCGGTAATGATGCATCCAGACGGCCGAGATGCGGCGGCCGAACCCGCCTGCTCCCAATGAAGTGGTCCCCCGAGCAGGATGGCGCGATGCTGGCCGTCGCGCGCTGGCTGGAGGCCGGCGACCGCCCCATCTTCCGCCTGTTCGGCTATGCCGGGACGGGCAAGACCACGCTCGCCCGCCACATCGCCGAGAGCGTGGACGGCGACGTCTGCTTCGCGGCCTATACGGGCAAGGCCGCACTCGTGCTGCGCGACAAGGGCTGCGGCGAGGCCTCGACCATCCATTCGCTGATCTACCGCTCGCGCGGCTCCGGCGAGGCCGGACCACGCTTCGTGCTGAACCGGCAGAGCGATGCCGCCAAGGCCAAGCTGATCGTGATCGACGAATGCTCCATGGTCGACGAGGAGCTCGGGCGGGATCTCCTGTCCTTCGGAACGCCCGTCCTGGTCCTCGGCGATCCGGCGCAGCTCCCGCCCGTGAAAGGCGCCGGCTATTTCACCGAGCACGAGCCGGACGCCATGCTGACGGAGGTGCACCGGCAGGCAGCCGGCGATCCGATCATCCGGCTCTCGATCGCGGTGCGCGAAGGGGGGCGGCTCGAGCGCGGCGAGTGGGGCACCACGCGCGTGATCGACCGGCGCGAGATCGACGCCGAGACGATCCTGAAGGCAGATCAGGTGCTCGTCGGGCTCAACAAGTCCCGCCGCGGCTATAACGGGCGCATCCGCCAGTTGCTCGGCTTCCGCGACCCGATGCCGGGCGTGGGCGAGCGCCTCGTCTGCCTGCGCAACGACAAGACCAAGGGCCTGCTGAACGGCGGCCTGTTCACGGTGAAGATCGCGCGCGGCGAAAAGGGCGGCAATGTCGAGCTCGACGTGTCGCCGGAGGACGAGGCCAAGCGCTCCGTCAGAGTCTCCGTGCCGCGTGAATTCTTCGAAGGGCGCGAGGAGGAGCTGTCCTTCGCGACCCGGCGCAAGTCGGACGAGTTCGACTACGGCTACGTGCTCACCGTGCACAAGTCGCAGGGTTCGCAATGGGATGACGTGGTGCTGTTCGACGAAAGCTACGCCTTTCGCGAGCACCGGGCCCGCTGGCTGTATACCGGGCTGACCCGGGCCGCGAAGCGGCTGACTGTGGTGATGTAACAACAACCAAAGCGCGCATTTTGCGCCCGAAACTTTGCGCTTCCAGTCCTAGCGCCTCCGTGTATCAATACCTCTGGTTGTGGGGCCGCGTGTGCGCTCCACGTCACCGCAGCACACGCCGAAACGGCGGGCTGCCGAGCCGGGGGGACATCGATGCGTATGCTCGCGATCGGGACCGTGTGTCTGGCGCTCGCCGGATGCGATTCTCCGAATTTCAGGACGTCCCAATTCCAGTTCGGGTCTTCGCAGACGCTGGCTGCAACCGGAAACCTGCGCTTCGTCTCGGAACGCACGCGCCCCTTCGCTGACGGCACGACGCAGATCGTCACCTGTTCGGAGCCCAGCCCGGATTACGCGACCGCGTTTTCCCAGGATGTTGACGTGACCGTGAAGAGCACCGCGGCTCAGGCGCCCGGGGAAGCGACGTTCGGCAATAACGTCCAGGAGAAGATCGAGGAGCTGAACGGCCGCAGCAAGGGTGTGCTGGCGCTGCGCGATGGGCTCTATGCCGCCTGCCAGGCCTACACCAACGGGCAGATCGGCAAGGACGCCTATTCGATGATCCTGAGCCAGTACGGCACGCTGCTCGTGGCCCTCATGAGCGAGACCGCGCCGACCGCGACGCTCGCGGGCGCAGCGCTCGGAACCTCGGCCGAGGCCATCAGGGTGCAGCGTGCCGCGAGCGCGTTCTCGGCCCTTCTGGTCGCGTGCATCAACGGCAACGATCCGACGCGCCGAACCCTGGAGCAGCTGCCTCCGAACCCGCTTCTCACGCGCGGCTTCTGCCAGAATGTGGTGGCGCGCGCCGGCGGGCTGCGGGGCGGGCGGGGCTAAGCCTCGCCCCTGCCCTCTTCCAGCATGAGCCGGGCGCGGGCGGAGAGCTTTTCGGTCTCGCTCTTGAGCTGCCCGCAGGCGGCCAGGATGTCCCGGCCACGCGGCGTGCGCACAGGCGATGCGTAGCCCGCCCGGAATACGATGTCGGAGAAGCGCTCGATCCGCTCCCAGCTCGAGCACTCGTACTTGGTGCCGGGCCAGGGATTGAACGGGATCAGGTTGATCTTGGCCGGGATGCCCCAAAGCAGCCGGACGAGCTCGCGCGCATCGGCGTCGGAATCGTTCACGCCCTTCAGCATCACGTATTCGAACGTGATGCGGCGGGCGTTCGACAGGCCGGGATAATCGCGGCAGGCCTGCAGGAGGTCCGCGATCGGATAGCGCTTGTTCAGGGGAACAAGCTCGTTCCGCAGTTCGTCCCGCACCGCGTGGAGCGAGATCGCCAGCATCGTGTTGGCGCGCTCGCCGAGCGCCGGCATCTCGGGGACGACCCCGGAGGTGGACACCGTGATGCGGCGGCGGGACAGCGCGAGCCCCTCGCCGTCGCTGATCACGTCGACCGCGTCGGCCACGTTGTCGAGATTGTAGAGGGGCTCGCCCATGCCCATGAACACGATGTTCGTCACGAGGCGGCCGCCATCGGGCAGGATCGCGGTTTCGCGGTCACCCAGCGTCGGGAAGTCGCCGAGCCGCTCGCGGGCCACGACGAGCTGCGCGGCGATCTCCGCCGAGGTCAGGTTGCGGACGAGGCGCTGCGTCCCCGTGTGGCAGAACGAGCAGGTGAGCGTGCAGCCGACCTGGCTCGAGACGCAGAGCGTGCCGCGGTCGTCATCCGGAATATAAACGCACTCGATCTCGGCGCCGCGATCATGCGGGCCGGTCTTCGGCATGCGCAGCAGCCATTTGCGGGTGCCGTCGACGGAAATCTGCTCGGTCGTGACCTCCGGCCGGTCGAGCGTGTACGCGTCCGCAAGCCCGCGCCGCAGCGCCTTGCCGACATTCGTCATCTCGTCGAAATCTTGGATGCCGCGGTGGTAGAGCCAGTGCCAGATCTGGGAGACCCGCATCCGGGCCTCCTTCTCCGACACGCCGATCGCCAGGAGCTTGTCCTTGAGCGCCGGACGCGTCAGGCCGACCAGCGACGCGCGCGCGCTTTCAGCCGCCGGGGCGGCCTTCTGCGCAGGCGGGATGATCGGATGAGCTACGCGCGCAGCGGTGTCGAGCGACGCCGTCGCCATGAAGAGCCTGCCTAACGAACCTGGGTGAAAGGCTCATATAGCATCGCGGGCCCGATTTGTTGAGGGGATCAGTTCCGCGGAAGCTCGTCCTGCTTGGCCGAGCGGCAGCCGGGCTCGCCTCAGGGGCATTCTTTCTTGGCGCGCTCCAGCGCCTGGGCAAAGCCGGCGAGGGAATAACGGTCGCTCGTCTTGTTGCCGCGCGCGGAGGTCGCGGTGACGACCATCGCTTGCCCGCGCGACATGGTCGCGATCGCCTGGCCTTCCTCGGCCGGGTTCTTGATCCAGGCATTCTGGGCCTTGGTCACGAGCCCGTAGCTGGTGCTGCCGATCGTCACCGCCGCGTCGCCGCCATCCTTGGTCGAGAATCCGAGGACGGTCGCGACCTCGTTGCGCACGTTCTCGGCGGGCCGGAACGAGACGAACACATAGGCCGGCGTATCCTTCAGGTTCGCCGGCGTGCGGCTCTTCGGCTGGGACAGCGCGTAGCAGATCTTGGATCGGCCGGTCTGGGCCGTGTAGGCGCTCCAATCGTTGAAGCTCGCCACCAGCGTGGCCTGGCCGCCGCCCGGCACCTGGGCCGGAGCCGCAGCAGCGGGCCGCTGTGCTGCCCTGGGAGCAGCCTGCCCCTGCTGCTGTGCCCATGCGGGCGCATGCGCAGCAAACATGAGGCAAAGCGCCGGGAGAACCAGATGCGTACGATTCATGGACGGGACCGGTACAACTTTTCGTTAATCTAAGCGGGACAGGGTTAACAAATCCGAAACGGAGCGAAAGTGCGACCCGCCCCGTGACGTCTCGGCCACGTCTTACGCCAACCGGTGCTCGGCGAAGCTCCGCTGCAGGGTGTCTCGCGGCCCGTCCTGGCCGGCACCGATGCCGAGCGGATAAGCCGCCTCGACGAGATACGGACCGCCGCCGACTGATTCGCGGGCCGAAAACAGCACGACGCGCTCGGCCGTGAAGCTCAGCTTCGGGAAGTGGCCCCGCATGGCGATGAAGCCCGCGACATCGCCCGGCGACACATCCCGAAGCCGGGCCAGCGTCACGTGCGGGGTGTATTTCCGCGTTTCCGGATCCAGGCCCACCCGGCGCATCAGCCTCTCGTGGTCGGCCTGCAGCCGCGTCAGCTCCGGCGTCGGCGCCACGCGGGCCAGGAGGGCCCGCGGGCGCGCCCCACCGAAGGTGGAGAGCGCGTCGATGGTGATCCGGAGCGAGGCCCGCGGGCGCTCTTCGGCCAGCATGGAGGCGATGTCGCGCGCGACGCCATGGTCGACATCGCCGATGAAGCGCAGCGTCAGGTGGTAGTTGGCGGGATCGGCCCAGCGGGCGCCCAAGAGCCCGCCACGGTACAGGGCGAGTTCGGCGCCGATGTCAGGCGGGATCTCGAGGCCGGTGAAAAGACGTGGCATCGGCGTCCCTCCAAATCAGTGGCGAGATTGTCGCCCTCGCGAAATCGGTCCCGCAAGTGCGGATGATCAGGCGATCAACAGCCCGTTTGGCGCGCTCACCGCCCCGGGGCGAGATCCGGACGCGCCGCCCCGATATCGTCGCCGCGCAACACGCGGCCGCTCGCGGTCGTGATGAAGGGCCCGCGCGCATCCGGCGGCAGGCCGCTGCGGGCGAAATCCAGCGCCTCGCGAAGGGTCGCGAATTTCTGGTTGGCCTCGCCCCAGGAGAGGTCCGCATCCGCGCTTTCGCCACGGATCCAGCGCACCTCGGCCGCCTCGTCGAGATTCAGGTCGTCCGCCATTCCGGTCTCCAGCCCTCCTGCCGAGAACGCCGCAGGCGAGCGTCGGTTCGGCCTCGTGCTACGCGGTCAGCCGGGCCAGGAACGTCTCCACCGCCGGCAGGATGCGCTCCACGATGAGCTTCACGCCCTCTGCCGAGGGATGGAGCCCATCGGGCAGCGTGAGTTTCGCCTCGCCCGCCACCCCGTCGAGGAAGAACGGGTAGAGCACGAGCCCGTGTTTCTGTGCGAGTTCCGGATAGATCGCATCGAAGCGCCGGATGTAGTCGGGCCCGAGATTGCGCGCCGCGTACATCCCGGCGAGCATCACGGGGATTTTTCGCTCGGTCAGCCGGGCAATGATCGTGTCCAGCGCGCGCCGGGTCACGTCGGGGTCGGTGCCGCGCAGCATGTCGTTTGCGCCGAGCTCCAGGATAACGCCGTCGGTCCCGTCCGGAACCGACCAATCCACCCGCTCCAGCCCGCCCGTCGCGGTGTCGCCGGAGACGCCGGCATTCGCGATCTCGACCTTGTGACCGCGCGCCTTCAGGGCCGCCTCGAGGACGCTCGGAAAGGCCGCGTTCTGCGGCAGGTTGTAGCCGGCCGTGAGCGAATCCCCGAGCGCGACGAGCTTGACGACGCCCCCTGGCGCGGCGCTTGCGAACCCGCCGCTCACGAGCGGGGACGCGACGGCGACCAACGCGGCGCGGAGCACCTGCCGTTTGCTGAAGCCGCAGGGCGGCCCATATGTCCGGCTGCGCGTCTCATGCGCCATTCTTTCATCCTCACCCCGGCTGCGGGGCTGAGATCGGGTCTTCATTGATGCCAGGCAAGATCATCGAGCTCGAGGATGTCGCGCTCAGCCTCGGGGACGGGGCGGCGCGCGTCGACGTGCTTCGGGGCATCAGCTTCTCCGTGTCGCCCGGCGAGGCGGTCGGGCTGGTCGGACCGTCGGGCTCCGGAAAATCGACCCTGCTCATGGTCCTGGCCGGCCTGGAGCGGCCCGACCGCGGCCGCGTCCTGCTGGACGGGGCGGATCTGACGACGCTCGGCGAGGACGCGCTGGCCCGCGTCAGGGGCCGCCGGGTCGGCATCGTCTTCCAGTCCTTCCACCTCCTGCCGACCATGACGGCGCTGGAGAACGTGGCGCTGCCGCTGGAGCTGGCCGGCCGGGAGGGCGCTTTCGAGCGCGCCAAGGCGGAGCTGCAGACAGTCGGGCTCGGCGCGCGGCTCCACCATTATCCGGCCCAGCTCTCCGGCGGCGAGCAGCAACGGGTCGCCATCGCGCGCGCTCTGGCGCCCGATCCGGCGATCATCGCGGCCGACGAGCCGACCGGGAACCTCGACGAGACCACCGGCCGCAGCATCGCCGACCTGCTCTTCGGGCTGAAGCGCGAGCGCGGCATGACGCTTGTTCTGGTGACGCACGACCCGACGCTCGCGGCGCGTTGCGACCGCACGGTCGCCCTAAGGGCGGGGCGCATCGTCGAGCCCTCGCCCGTGCAGGGGACCTGACAATGCACGGCACGATCCCGGCGCCGTCCTCCCCGTCCCGGAAGGCCGGGCTGCCGCTGATCCTGCGGCTCGCCTTGCGCGAGATGCGGGCGGGCCTCTCCGGGTTTGTCGTCTTCATCGCCTGCATCGCGCTCGGCGTCGGTGCGATTTCGGGCGTCGCCGCCGTCGCGCATTCGCTGGTCGGGGGCGTCACGAGCCAGGGCCGCGTGATCCTGGGCTCCGACGCGACCTTCTCGCTGGTCCAGCGCGAGGTGACACCCGAGGAGCGAGCCGTCCTGGCCGGGCAAGGCTCGCTCTCGACCGTGGCGACGCTGCGGGCCATGGCGGTGTCGCCGGGCGGGGCCGCGCTCGTGGAAGCCAAGGCGGTGGACGCCCGCTATCCCACCCGCGGCAGCGTGCAGACGGAGCCGTCCGGAGCGCTGCCCGATCTGCTCGCCGAGAAGGACGGGGTCTTCGGGGCGGTTGCCGATCCCGTCCTGTTCGACCGCCTCGGCCTCCAGCCGGGCGCCCGCATCACGATCGCGACGGGCACGTTCGAGCTGCGCGCGCGGCTCGTTTCGGAGCCGGACAAGATCGCGAATGGGATCGGCTTTGGGCCGCGCCTGATCATGTCGGAAGCGGCCTTGCGGGCCAGCGGGCTGCTGCAGCCGGGGAGCCTCGTGCGCTGGAGCTACCGCCTGTCGCTGCCGGAGGGGCGGGACGGCGACGCGGCGCTGACGAACGCGGTCGCGGCCGTCCAGAAGGCTCTGCCGCAATCCGGCTTCGATGTGCGGACCCGGCTCAACGCCGACCCGCGCTTCACGAACAACATCCTGCGCTTTTCGCAATTCCTGACGCTCGTCGGCCTAACGGCTCTTCTTGTCGGGGGCGTCGGGGTGGCGAATGCGGTCGCGGCCTTTGTCGACCGCAAGCGGAACACGGTCGCGACACTCAAGAGCCTCGGCGCAACCGGCGGAACCGTGATCGCCATTCTGATGGCCCAGGTGATCGGCATCGCGCTTGTCGGCATTGCGCTCGGCCTGCTGATCGGCGCCGGCCTGCTGTTCGCGACCGCGACCTTCGCGGGTGCCATCCTGCCGGTCCCGATCGCGCCGACGCTGGAACTGGCGGATCTCGGGACGGCGGTCCTGTACGGGCTGCTCACCGCGCTCGCCTTTTCCGTCCTGCCGCTCGGTCGCGCGCACGACATCCCGGTCGCGGGCCTGTTTCGCGACCGCGTGGCGCCGGACGGGCGCTGGCCACGCAAGCGCTACCTGGTCGCGGCAGCCGCCTCGGGGCTGGCCCTGGTCACGCTCGCCGTCCTTGCCGCGCAGGACCGGCGCATCGCGCTGATCTTCGTCGGCGCGGCCTTCGGCGCTTTCGTGCTGCTGCGCGGCGTGGCCGAGGGCTTGATGGCGGTCGCGCGGCGCCTGCCGCATCCGAAGAACCCGTCCCTCCGGCTTGCGCTGGCCAACCTGCACCGCCCAGGCGCGCTCACGCCCGCGCTCGTGCTGTCGCTCGGGCTCGGCATCGCGCTTCTGGTCACGATCGCGGTGATCGACCGCAATCTCAGCCGCGAACTCAACTCCACGCTGCCGGAGCGGGCGCCGAACTTCTTCTTTATCGACGTGCCGAGTTCGCAGACGGAGGCCTTCGAGCGCTTTCTTCTCGACGCGGCGCCGGGCGCGAAGCTTGAGGCCGTGCCCATGATGCGCGGCCGCCTGCTCAGCCTCAAAGGCGTGCCGGTCGGCGACATCAAGGCGGCCCAGGAGGTCGCCTGGGTCCTGGATGGCGACCGCGGCATCACCTACGCGAAGGACGTTCCGGAAGGCAGCTCGCTGGTGGAAGGCGCGTGGTGGCCGGCCGATCACCGCGGTCCGCCGCTCGTCTCCTTCGATGCGGAGGTGGCCAGGGGCCTCGGCCTCGCGGTCGGCGACAGCATCACGGTCAACGTGCTTGGGCGGAGCCTCACGGCGACCATCGCCAACCTGCGCAAGGTCGATTGGCGACGCCTCGGCATCAACTTCGTCATGGTGTTCTCGCCGAATGCCTTTGCGGGGGCGCCGCACACGGACTTGATGACCATCACGCTCGCCCCCGGGACGGATCCGGCCCTCGAGCCGCGCCTGCTGCGCGACGTCGCGCAGGCCTTCCCGAACGTCACGAGCGTGCGCGTGAAGGACGCCCTCGAGGCATTCAACGCGATCGTCGGGCAGCTTCTCTTCGCCATTCGGATCGCAAGCTCGGTGGCGCTCGTCGCGAGCGTTCTCGTGCTCGCCGGCGCGCTCGCGGCGGGCCACCGGGCGCGCGTCTATGACGCCGTCGTGCTGAAGACCCTTGGGGCAACGCGGGCCAGGCTGGTCGGGGCTTACGCCATGGAATACGGCGCGCTCGGGCTCGCGACGGCCGCCTTCGGGCTGCTGGCGGGCTCGGCGGCGGCGTTCTTCGTCATCACGCGCGTGATGAAGCTGCCGTTCTCGCCGGGGCTTGAGACGGCGGGCGCCTGGGCGCTCATCGCCGTCATCGTTGCCGTCGGGCTCGGGCTCGCCGGGACCTGGCGGGTCCTCGGACAGAAGCCGGCCCGCCATCTGCGGAGCCAGTAAGGAAGCGCTAACCTTTGCGCGTCTTCGCACGCTTCCCCCGAAGGCCGGGGAGGTTCAAGCTCTGCCGAAGCTTAGCCGCCCCTTGTCGGCTACTCTGGCCTCCCCCATATTGATTGCATCGCCGGATGTCCGGCGGAGGAGGGTGCGTGAAATCCTCCCGAGAACAAACACGCTGAGAGCCATCCAGAGGACGACTCCCATGCCTTCCTTTATCCCGAACCAGGCCGGCTACGGCACGGGGTTCGCCCGGACGACCGCCGAGGTCGATCAGGGCCTCCGTACGTTCATGCTCGGCGTTTACAACAACATGGTCCTCGGGCTTGCCATTTCGGCGCTCGTCGCGCTGGGCGTGAACAAGCTCGCGGTCACCGCGGATGCGTCCCAGGCCGCCGCGCGGATGAACGGTCAATACCTGACCACCTTCGGCAAGGCGCTTTACGGCTCCCCGCTGATGTGGGTCGTGGCGCTCGCGCCGCTCGCCTTCATCTTCTTCTTCAGCTTCCGGCTGGACAAGATGTCGGCGGCGACTGCGCGGACGACGTTCTATGCCTTCGCGGCCGTGATGGGCGCGTCGCTGTCCACGATCCTGCTCCGCTATACCGGCGCCAGTGTGGTCCAGACGTTCTTCGTCACCTCGGCGGCGTTCGGTGGCCTCAGCCTCTGGGGCTACACCACGAAGCGGTCGCTGTCGGGGATGGGCTCGTTCCTGATGATGGGCCTGATCGGCCTTATCCTCGCGTCGCTGGTCAACATCTTCCTGGCGTCGAGCGCGCTTCAGTTCGCGATCTCGGCGATCGGCGTGCTGATCTTCGCAGGCCTCACGGCCTACGACACGCAGAAGCTCAAGGAGATGTACCTGTACGGCAACTTCGACGGCGAGGCGGCTGCCAAGGCTTCCGTCTATGGCGCGCTGACGCTGTACCTGGACTTCATCAACATGTTCCAGTTCCTGCTCGCCTTCATGGGCAACCGGAACGAGTAG
>JAQGJZ010000045.1 GCA_028290385.1 Enterovirga sp. | reverse complement strand
GGATTTTATTCTGGAACTAGGATAAACTGAAGATCAGCGCTCTTTATAGCCGTTTCAATGAAAGACTACATCTGCCCGACTACGAGTTTGTATCCTTTCTAATCTGACGTAATCCACCGATCAGCCTTGACCCCGGGCAGACATGCTCTAAGGGACGGCGCGATGAATGGCCGGAGCCGATCGGCAATGCCGTCGCGGGCGGCGCCCCGCCGGGAACTGAAATCTGAGACATGTCCGCCGCGAGCCCGACCTCGGACGACATCATTTCGGCCTTCGAGCTGCGCCGGATGGGCGCCACCGAATGGGCGGACGTGATGCGCTCCGCCCCGCGCGAACGGGCCCGCTTCATCCGCTCCGCCGCCGAACATGGGTTCAAGGCGGCCCAGATCGTCTGGGGGCAGATGCTGCTCGACGGCACCGGCGTGCAGCGGGACCGGGCCGCCGCCCATCGCTGGTTCAGCCGCGCGGCGGCGATCGGCAGCCCGGACGGGATCAACATGGTTGGCCGCTGCCACGAACTCGGCTGGGGCGTGCCGGTCGATCACCGCGAAGCTCTCGGCTGGTACCGGCGCGCCGCGGAGAACGGCTCCGACTGGGGCGCCTACAATCTCGGCTGCATGCTGCTCTATGGCGACGGCGTTCCGCACGATCCCGCAGGGGCGCTCGCGGCGTTCCGCCTCAGCGCCGAGCGAGGCAACGCCAAGGCGATGGGCTTTGTCGGCCGCTGCCATGACGAGGGCTGGGGTACGGCACGGAACGGAGAGACCGCTTTGTCCTGGTACGAGCGGGCCGCGAGGGGCGGCGATTGCTGGGCGCAGTTCAACCTTGCGACCCACCTGGTTGCATCAGGCCGGATCGAGGATGCGGCAGCATGGCTGAGGCAATCGCTCGACAGCGGCACGCCGAACTATCTCCAGGCGGCAGGAGCCGCCTTGATCGGGAGCGACATGCCCGCCCTGGCTGAGATCGGAGGCAGGGCGCTCGCGCGCGCGGCCCAGGAGGGTGCGCCGAGTGCTGACGAAGCGGATCGCTCGCCCGGGATGCTGCAGGCTCTCCGCAAGCTCGTCCGGCCCCGCAGCCTCGAACCTGCCTGACTGGCAGTGCTGCCCCGAGCGCCCTGGCGACCCACACGCGATCCCGCATATGTTACACAGTAACAACCCCGTTTTCGAGTTGGCCTGATGATCCTTCTCCGCCCCCTCCGCATGCTGGTCGCCTGCGCCGTCCTCGGCGCCGGTGTCCTGGCCGCCTCCGCGCAGGACCAGGGTCAGCCCGGCGCCGAGCCCGCCGCCACCGCGCCGACGTCGGCCGCGCCCGCGGCCCTTCCCGGCCCTTCTTCTGCGGGCTCGAGCGAGACCCTGCCCGCGAGCCCGGCCCCGACCGGGGCAGCGCAGGCCGCGCGCGCGCCGGCCGCAGCCGCGTCGCTGCCCCACAACCTGTCCCCGTGGGGCATGTTCATGGGCGCCGACATCATCGTGAAGGCCGTGATGGTCGGGCTCGCCTTTGCGTCCGTCGTCACCTGGACGGTGTGGCTCGCCAAGACCCTGGAACTGCTCGCCGCGCGCCGCACCGCCCGGCGCCTTCTCGGCCAGATTGCCGGCGCCCCTTCGCTGGGTGAGGCCGCCCGCCACGGGGCCGGCTCCCGCTCGCCGATCGGCGCCATGCTGTCCGCCGCCGTGCAGGAGACCGAGCTTTCGGCGGGGCTCGACAAGGACGGCGTGAAGGAGCGCGCCGCCTCCCGGCTGGAGCGCATCGAAGCGGGCGCCGCCCGCCGCATGACACGCGGCACGGGCCTGCTCGCCACCATCGGCTCGACCGCACCGTTCGTCGGCCTGTTCGGCACGGTCTGGGGCATCATGAACGCCTTTATCGGCATCTCGAAATCGCAGACCACGAACCTCGCGGTCGTGGCGCCCGGCATCGCCGAGGCGCTGCTCGCCACTGCGATCGGGCTCGTCGCGGCCATTCCGGCCGTCGTCATCTACAACCTGTTCTCGCGCTGGATCTCCGGCTACCGCGCCCTGCTCTCGGACGCCTCGGCCGAGGTCATGCGCCATCTCAGCCGCGATCTCGACCGGGCACGCCGCCCGCATCTCAGGGCGGCCGCGGAGTAGCCCGATGGCCGCGAAGCTGAACCAGAGCAGCGGTGGCGACGATCTCGAGCTCAATCACGAGATCAACGTCACGCCCTTTATCGACGTCATCCTGGTGCTGCTGATCATCTTCATGGTGGCAGCGCCGCTCGCGACCGTGGATGTCGCCGTCGATCTGCCGAGTTCGACCGCGCAGCCGCAGCCGCGGCCGGACAAGCCGGTGTTCCTGACCGTGAAGGCGGATCTCACGCTCGATCTCGGCGAGACGCCGGTTGCGCGCGATGGGCTGGCCGGGGCGCTGGCGAACGCCACGGGCGGCGACCAGGAGCAGCGCGTGTTTCTGCGCGCCGATAAGGCCGTGAGCTACGGCGACCTGATGGAGGTCATGAACGCGCTCCGCAACGCGGGCTACCTCAAGGTGGCGCTGGTCGGGCTGGAGGCCGCCCCGACCGCCGCCGCGCCCGGAGCCGCCCCGAAGTGAGCGCGGGCGCGATGGCCGGGCCGGATGTCGACGGGTGGGAGGTCTCGCGCTGGTGCGCGAGCTTCGCCGTGATCCTGGGGCTGCACGCGGCGGCGCTGGGCGGCATGGTCGCCTACCGGTCGGTGTCCGTCGAGCCGGGCGAAGCCCTTCCGGCCGTGATGATCGACCTGGCGCCGCCGCCCGCCGCGCCGGTTCTCGCGCCGGCCGAAGCCCCGCC
>JAQGJZ010000025.1 GCA_028290385.1 Enterovirga sp. | reverse complement strand
CCTGAAGCCCGCCGCGATCGTGGCGGCGCTTGGCGGCACATCCGTCGGTGCTTGTGACGACATCGCGGCTCTCGCGGCGATCGCGCGTGCGCACGACACTTATCTCCATGTTGACGCCGCCTGGGCGGGCTCGGCCCTGATCTGCCCCGAGTACCGGGAGCTGATGCGGGGGGCGGAGTTGGCGGACAGCTTCGTGTTCAGCCCGCACAAATGGCTGTTCACCAATTTCGACTGCTCGGCTCATTTCGTGCGGGACCCGAAGGGGCTGACCGACACGCTCGGCATCCGCCCGCCGTTCCTGCGGACGCTGGGGGCCGAAGGGTTCGTCGACTACAACGAATGGTCGGTGCCGCTCGGGCGCCGCTTCCGCGCCCTGAAACTCTGGTTCGTGATCCGCGCCTATGGGGTCGAGGCGCTGCGGAGCATGATCCGAAATCACATCGCCTGGTCGGGCGAACTTGCCGGAGCGATCAGGAGCGAGCCCGATTTCGAGATCGTCACGCAGCCGATCCTGTCGCTCTTCACGTTCCGCTATGCGCCCGCGGGCACGTCAGAGGAAGGGCGCGACCGGCTCAACGCCCGGCTGCTCGAGGCAATCAATGCCGACGGGCGGCTTTACCTGACACAGACCACGCATGCGGGCCGCTTCGTGATCCGCTTCCAGGCGGGCGCCACGGGCACGACGCGGGAAGATGTTCTGTCCACGCTCGCGGTGATCCGCGAACTCGCCCCGCAGGTCCGCGAGGCGGAAGGCCGGGCCGCCTGAGCGGTGGCCCGGCCTGAACGCGCTAGTCGATGATCTCGACGATGCGGTGCGTCCGGGGCTCGACGAGCACCGTGCGGTCGTTCACCACCGTGTAGCGATAATCGCGCACGCCGTACTCGGCCGGCACCTCGTAATAGGTCACGCCGGAGGACGGCAGCACGGCGCCGACCCGGACCTCGTCCGTGTAGCGGTAGGACGGAACGCGACGGCTCTCGACATAGGTGCGGAAGCGCGGACGCGTGTCGACGCCCAGGATGCCGCCGACCGTACCGGTCGCAGCCCCGACCGCGCCGCCCACGATGCCGCCAACAGCGCCGCCAACCGGCCCGCCGACCGCTGCGCCCGTCTCGGCTCCAGTCGCTGCACCGCTGCGCGCACCGGGAATGGTGCCCTGCGCCAGCGCACCCGTCGAAAGTCCGGCCGCAAGGGCTGCGGCTACCAGAAGAGCACTCCTCAACGATCGCTCTCCAAGCCGCTTGAGCCGCGGCGATCGAGCCCACAACGGGCCGCCCGGGGCCGAGGTCCCGAAGCTGGATCCGAGGCAGGCCGGGAGAGCGGGATGAGGAGCGCCTTCGGACCGGCCTGCGCGGCTCGGCCCCTGAGGGGCGCGCCTAGCGCGGCTTGTCGGCGGCCAGAATGGCTTTGAGGCGGCCCCGGTCGAGCGCGCGATCCGGCTTCAGGGCCGTCCGGCTCTCGGGCTGAACCGGGGGCTTCATGGACACGAGGCGGTCGAGGCCGCCACGGTCGAGGAAGCCTCGAGCGCTCCAGTCCGCGAGCGCGGTCATGATGGTCACCATGACGACCACCACGGTCAGGCGCCCACTCAGCCGCGCGATTCCGCGGGCGGACAGGTCGGGCTTGATGGGCGCGAGCCACTCGCGCCAGGCGAATCTCCGCGCTGCTTTCGCCGGGGCGCGCTGCGGACGGGGGGAGGGGGCTTTGCTGCGGGGCTCGGGCACGACGCGGAGAGTGCCCGCAAGAGGTTAAGCGAGGTTTTCGCAGGCGGCCGGTCAGCGCGGTACGCGCAGGTATTCCTTCAGGAGCGTTCGTTCGGCCGGAGTCGAGCGGCCGTAGACCTCGACCCGGCCCTCCGTGCGCTCTTCCGACTTGAGCACGACCACCGCGCGGGAGCCGTCCAGCGCGGCCAGGAAGGCGAGCCCATTCTCCCCGCAATCATGCGGTTTGCACGAGAATCCGAGCGCGTAATCCTTGCCCTCGAGCCGCACGATCCGGATCGGCTCGGAGACGCCGTCCAGAATGCGGATCCACGCGTCGCCTTCGAAGCCCTTGGGCAGCACCGCCTGATAGGCCGCAAAGGCCTGGGGGCGCCTGGACGCGAGCATGTGAGCCGTCTCGATCTCGTCGGCTGCGGCTGGCACCGCGGCGACGAGGATAGGCAGGATCGAACGCAGCATCGGGTGCTCCAGCGGTCGGGAGCATGCTGGATGGTTCGAAACGACGCAATCGGGTTAGCACGACCTTAGTGACTCTGCGGCAGACCGGTTCCCCACCCTGGTCGAGGCCGCATGTTCGGGCTGTTCAAGCGCAAGTCGAAGGAAGAGGAACGGCGCGAGCGCCGCCGCGCCGAGCGCGTGCCGGTGCGCGTTCCCGCGACGATCGTTCTGTCGGACCACAAGACGCTGCCGTGCCACACGGTGAACGTGTCCACGAGCGGGGCCAAGCTCGACCTGCCCCGCGACCGCATGCTGCCGCCTGAATTCGAGGTGCTGGTTCCGGCTCACAATCTGCGCCGGCGCGCCCGCGTCGTGTGGCGCAGCGAAGACACGCTCGGGGTGCAGTTCCTCTGAGCTCAGGCCGGGGCGCCGAGCATGGCCGCTGGTGAGGCCTGCGCTTGCGGAGGCCTGAAACCAGCTTCGGCCGCGATGCCGCGGTCATAAGCTTCGACGAGGCCGAGCATGACATGCGCCTCCTCGGCCGTGAGCCTTTCGAGCTTCAGGTCGCCGAAACGGGCGACGCGCCGACGCTCGGTGTCCACCACCAGCCAGCCGTCGTCCTTCATGCCAAGCTTGTACCGCATGGGGCGGAGCCGAGCATGAGTCGGGTCCGGCCGAGAAGAGTCGATCCGCCGCAGCTCACAGCTTTCCCGGCCCTGTGACGCTGGACACGCGCCGAGCCCCGATGTCAGGTCCGCGGGGGAGGGCGGTTGATGGCTGGGTCTGATCTCGCGGCGGAGCGGACGGCGCTCGCCGCCGCCTATCGGCAGCTCGCCGGCGACGGCCTCCTGAAGCTCAGCGCCGGCAATCTCAGCATCCGGGCCGGCGACTTCATCCTCGTCACGCCGACCGGTGCCGACAGCGCGGTGACGCCCGACGCGATGGTTCTGATCGACCAGGACGGGCGGGTGGCCGACGGCTCCGGCGGCGTCCCG
>JAQGJZ010000512.1 GCA_028290385.1 Enterovirga sp. | reverse complement strand
CGGCCCTTGCCGGCGCGGCCGCGGCCTGCACGGACGCACGCACGGGCCGGGCTGTTTCGCGCAGGGCGGGAGCCGGAGTCGGGGAGGGCGCGGTCGCCGGGGCGGGCGTTGGGGCGGCTGGTGCCGGCCGCGTGGTGGGCCGAAGCGCCGGTGGCAGCGAATCGAGAACGCGCCCGACTTCGCCGAGCGCCTTGGCCAGCGCCCCGGCGCGGCGGGCGGTCAGGGCCGTGAAGGCGCAGGCGGTCGAGATGTCCGCCGCCGCAGTCTCCAGGTCGCCGCACAGGGTCGGGCTCACGCCGGCCTCGCGCAGCCGCCAGGCGATCTCGCTGACACGTTCGGCGGCGTCATGGATGTCGGCGCCCGCCCCCTCCATCCTGCCGGCGGATTGCACGAAACCGTCGAACGCCGCCGGGAGATCCCCGCTCGTTCCGAGCTCCGCACCCGCGGCCGCGAGCTGCTCGGCCAGGGCCGCGAAGGCAGCCCGGAGGCCGTCCTGGTCGCCGCTCGGCGGCGGGCTGCCGACATTCTGTTCGAGCCGGGTGATGGCATCGAGCAGGAGGCGCGTCTCGCCGAGACGGTTGCGCTTGGCGAATTCGGCCAGAAACCAGCGGCCGCGCTCGGTTTCCATCACGGCCGCCTCGATCGCGTCGAAGTCGCGCGCGTCGACTGGTGGCGGTGAACGAGTGTCCGTCATCCGTCTGGGCATCCGGCTTGCCTGGACGTCATAGGGCAGGGCGAAGCGGCGACGCCATCCCCCCGCCGCCCGGGCTCAGCCCCACAGCGAAGAGGCCGGGGGATAAACCGTGCTGCCGTCGTAGCGCAGGCCGTTCTGGCGTTCGCTCGCGAGCAGCAGCGGGCCGTCGAGATCGACGAAACGCGCCTTCGGGGCGATCAGCATGCCGGGCGCCATCGCGAGCGAGGTGCCGAGCATGCAGCCGATCATGATGGAAAAGCCGAGCCGCTGCGCTTCGTCCGCCAGCGCCAGCGCCTCCGTCAGCCCGCCTGCCTTGTCGAGCTTTATGTTGATCGCGTCGTAGCGGCCGACGAGCCCCGGGAGGCCGTGGCGGTCGTGCAAGCTTTCGTCCGCGCAGATCATCACGTCCCGCGGCCGCCCGGTCAGGATCGCGTCGCGATCGGCCGGGACCGGCTGCTCGATCAGCGCGAACCCAGCCGCCGCGCAGGCGGCGAGGTGGTCCGCGAGGTTCGCCTCCGTCCAGCCCTCGTTGGCATCCGCGATCAGGGTCGCGTCCGGCGCGGCCGCCCGAACGGCCGCGATGCGCTCCAGGTCGCCGTCGGGGGCCCCGAGCTTGATCTTGAGAATCGGGCGGAACGCCGCGCGAGCGGTCGCCTCGGCCATGGCCTCGGGCGTATCCAGGCTGATCGTGTAGGCCGTCGTGACGGGAGCGAGCCGGTCGATCCCGGCCGCCACGTGCGCGGGCACCCCGGTGAGCTTCGCTTCGAGGTCCCACAGCGCACAATCCAGCGCGTTGCGGGCCGCACCGGCCGGCAGCGCCTCCTGCAGGGCGGTCCGGCTGAGGCCGGCTTCGATCGGCTCGCGCAGGCTCTCGATCAGGCCGGAGACGCTCTCCACGGTTTCGCCGTAACGCGCATAGGGCACGCATTCGCCGCGGCCCCGCGCGCCGCCCTCGCCGATCGTGGCGGTGACCACGACGATCTCCGTCCGCGAGCCTCGCGCGATCGTGAAACGGCCGGCAACCGGGAAGCGCTCGACCTCGACCTTCAACTCGCGGCGCATGTGACCTCCGCGCGCTCGACTTGCGCGATAGGGGCGCGCTATCACCGTCGCACGAACGTGCCAAGGGACGCACCGCTTTGCGGCAGGAAACGGCAGCGAACGAGCCGCGAGCGGAGTTCGACGGGTCCGGCGGGGAACTGCGGGCGACGCTCGTCGGCAGCTGGTCGGTCGAGCATTCGGCCCAGGTCGAACACGAGATCAACGAACTGCTCGGCGCCGCCGAGCGGGAGGGTCGGGCCCTCATCGACCTGTCCGGGATCGAACGGCTGGACACGCTGGGCGCCTGGGTGCTCGACCGCACCCGCCACGACCTCGGGGCGCGCGGGATCGCGGCCGATTTCGTCGGCGCCCGGCCGGAGCACCACATCCTCTTGAACGAGGTCGCCTATCGGGGCTTCCAGCCCGAGGCGCCGAAGCGCGCGACGCGGCTCACGGACGTGTTCGCCGATATCGGCGAGGCGATGGTCTTCGCCGGCCGGGATTTCATGCAGGGCATCTCGCTTCTCGGCGAGATCGTGACGGCGCTGATCCGCGTGATCCTCGTCCCGAGCCGATTCCGCCTCCCTGCCTTGATCAACCAGCTCGAGCAGGTCGCCTTCCGGGGCGTGCCCATCGTCGTCCTGATCTCGTTCCTGGTCGGCTGCATCGTCGCCCAGCAGGGCCTCTTCCAGTTGCAGCGCTTCGGGGCGCAGACCTTTGTCGTGAACCTCGTCGGGATCCTGATCCTGCGCGAGCTCGGCGTTCTGCTCACCTCCATCATGGTGGCCGGCCGCTCCGGATCCGCCTTCACGGCCGAGATCGGCTCCATGAAGATGCGGGAGGAGATCGATGCCCTGCGGGTCATGGGCCTCGATCCGATCGAGGTGCTGATCGTCCCGCGCGTGCTGGCGCTCGTCATCGGCCTGCCGCTCCTGACCTTCCTGTCCTCGATCGCGGCGCTGGTCGGGGGAGGTCTCGTCGCCTGGATCTACGGCGACATTCCGCCGGATGCTTTCCTCGCCCGGCTGAAATCCACCATCAGCCTGAACACCTTCATGGTCGGCCTTATCAAAGCCCCGTTCATGGCGCTGGTGATCGGCGTGATCGCATCGATCGAAGGCATCGCCGTCGAGGGCTCCGCCGAGTCGCTCGGCCGGCACGTCACGGCGTCCGTCGTGAAAGCGATCTTCATGGTGATCGTGCTCGACGGGTTCTTCGCCGTGTTCTTCGCGGCTATCAATTACTAGACATGCTTCAGACGCTCTCCGACCGTCCCCACCGGGACCGCCATCGCGAGGCGGTCATCCGCGTCCGCGACCTCAAGGTCGGCTTCGGGGAACGGCTCGTGCTCGACGGGCTCGGACTGGACGTCTACCGCGGCGAGATCCTCGGGTTTGTCGGACCGTCCGGCCAGGGCAAGTCCGTGCTGACGCGGGCGATCCTCGGCCTCGTGCCCAAGCGGGCCGGCAGCATCGAGGTGTTCGGCGAGGATCTGGATGCTGTCTCGGGCAGCTCGCGGCGCGCCGTCGAGCGGCGCTGGGGCGTGCTGTTCCAGCAGGGTGCACTCTTCTCAGCGCTGACCGTCCGGCAGAACGTCCAGGTGCCGATGCGCGAATACCTGGGCCTCTCGGAGCGCCTGCTCGATGAACTCGCCATGCTCAAGATCGAGATGGTGGGCCTGAAGCCGGATGCCGCCGACAAGCTCCCCTCGGAACTGTCGGGCGGTATGATCAAGCGCGCGTCCCTGGCACGGTCGCTGGCCCTTGACCCGGAGATCCTGTTCCTCGACGAGCCGACCTCGGGCCTCGATCCGATCGGCGCGGGCGAGTTCGACGACCTCATCGCCACGCTCCAGCGCACGCTCGGCCTGACCGTGTTCATGGTCACCCACGATCTCGACAGCCTTTATACCGTCTGCGACCGCATCGCGGCGCTCGGGGAAGGCCGGATCATCGCCGAGGGCCCCATCGAAGACATGCTCGCATCCGATCATCCCTGGGTCCGGGCTTATTTCCACGGCAAGCGCGCTCGCGCAGTCGCGGGTCAGTGAAAGCGATACATGGAAACGCGCGCCAATTACGCGATCATCGGCGTCTTCACGCTGGCCGTGATCGTCGCCGGTTTCGGCTTCGTCTACTGGTTCTCGGGCGGCGAGACGGGCGGGCGCCGCGCGGCCTTCAAGGTCGAGTTTGCCGGCTCGGTCGCGGGCCTGTCGAAGGGCGCGCCAGTGCTGTTCAACGGCATCCGGGTCGGCGATGTCACCGACGTCTACTTCGAGGCGGATAAGCCGCAGCAGGCCTTCGCCCGCATCGAGGTCCAACCCGATACGCCCGTGAAGGCCGACACTAAGGCCAATCTCGACGTCGCCCTCCTGTCGGGCGCGGCGGTCATCGCGCTGACGGGCGGCAGCCCCGGAGCAGGGCCGATCCAGCCGCGGCCGAACGAGGACCTCCCCACGATCGTGGCGGAGCGCGGCGGCCTCGGCTCGATTATCGAGACCGCGAAGGGCACGGCCGAGCGCGCGAACGTGCTCATCGAGAGCCTGAACTCGATCGTGGCCTCCAACCGGGACAGCATCAACAAGACGGTTCAGAACGTCGAGAGCTTCTCGCACGCGCTCAACCAGAACGCGCCGCAGATCGAGCGGGCGCTCGCCTCCATCGGCTCCGCGGCCGAGCGCATCGGGCCGCTCGCCGGCAAGCTGGAGACGCTGACGGACGACACGACCGCGCTGATCCGCTCCGTGGACCGGCAGCGGGTGGCCCGCATCGTCGAGAACGTGGACGGCGTCCTTCAGACCGTGGGCGAGAACCGGCAGCGCATCGGCACCATCATGCAGGATGCCTCCACGCTGGTGCGCGGCCTCGCCGAGGCGGTGCCGCACCTCCAGCAGACGATCACCGATGCCGGCCGGGTCGTGGCAGCGGTCGATCCCGTGAAGCTCAACGGCATCGTCGAGGGCACGAGCCGGTTCGCCACGGCGCTCGGCAACTCGGCCCGCGACACGGAAAACGCCATCCGCAACGCCAGTTCGCTGACCGCGAAGCTGGACGCCGCCGCCGGCCGGATCGACGGCGTGCTGAAGGCGGCCGAGAACTTCCTCGGCTCCGCCGCCGGGCAGGAGGGCAAGAGCACCTTCGCGTCTATCCGGGAGGCTGCCGACAAGTTTGGCGCCGCCTCGGACAACCTCAGCCGCCGCGCGACCGAGATCGCGCAGGGCGTGACACGCTTCACGGGCTCCGGCTCGCGGCAGGTCGAAGGTGTTGCCGTGGACGCACGCCGGACGCTTAATACGGTCGGGCGCGCGGCGCAGAACTTGGAACGCAACCCGCAATCGATCATTTTCGGGGGGCGCCCATCCCTCCCCGAGTATGGCAGCAAGTAAAGCGTACCCTCCCAACATGCTCGACCTGCGAATGAACCGGCCAGGCCGCCGGCCCCGTCCCTGCGCGGCGAACCGAGCCGCGCTCGCGGGCGCGGCTGCCTCGGCGCTCCTGGTGCTCGCGGGATGCGGCGGCGGCGCACCGACCACGG
>JAQGJZ010000168.1 GCA_028290385.1 Enterovirga sp. | reverse complement strand
TTGGTGGCATCGATGGAAGCGAGCGCCGCCTCCATGCTCTCGCGCGCCTTGACCTCGACAAAGGCGATCGTGCTGCCGCGCTTCACGACGAGGTCGATCTCGCCGCCCGCGGCGGAATAGCGGCGGGCGAGCGGCCGGTATCCTTTCGCCAAAAGCCAGAGCATCGCGATGCGCTCGGCCCGGTGCCCGCGCAGATAGGTGAGGACGCGGCGCCGGGCGGCCGTCCTCATTCCCGGGCCTGGCGCGAAAGCGCGAGGGCCCGGGCGTAGACGTCGCGCTTGGGCAGTCCCGTCTCGCCGGCAACCAGAGCCGCGGCGTCCTTGACGCTGTGCTGGCGCATCGCGTCGCGGAGCTTGTCTTCCATGGTCGCGCGGGTCTCGGCCTCGCGCGTCTCGGCCGTCGCGGGCGCGATCAGGAGCACGATCTCGCCCTTCGGCTGCGGCTCGGCCCCGTAAGCCTCGGCAAGGTCGGTGAGGGTGCCCCGGCGCACGGTTTCGTAGAGCTTGGTCAGCTCCCGGGCGACACTTGCCGCACGCGGGCCGAGCACGGCCGCGGCATCGGCGAGTGATTCGGCCAGCCGATGCGGGGCTTCGTAGAGAACCAGCGTGCCCGGGATGTCGGCCAGCTCGGCCAGCCGCGTCCGCCGCGCCGCGGATTTCGACGGCAGAAACCCTTCAAAGAAGAACCGGTCCGTCGGCAGGCCGGATACGACGAGCGCCGCGAGCGCCGCGGAGGGGCCGGGCAGCGGCACGACCCGCAATCCTTCGGCGATCGCGGCCTCGACCAGCCGGTAGCCGGGATCGGACACGAGCGGCGTGCCGGCATCGGAGACGAGCGCGAGCGCCTGGCCGTCGCGCAGGCGGTGGACCATCCGCTCGCGCACGGCATCGTTGGAGTGCTCGTGATAGCTCACGAGCGGGGTCGTGATCCCGTAATGGGCCAGCAGCGTGCGGGTCACCCGCGTGTCCTCGGCCAGCACGGCATCCGCGGCCGCGAGCGTCTGCAGCGCGCGCAACGAGATGTCGCCCAGATTGCCGATCGGGGTCGCGACGACATAGAGCCCGGCCGGCAGCGGCTCGGCCTCCGCCGCGAGCCCGAAGGCCGTGAACGTGGTCGGACCGCGCCCGGGTGCGCCGCGGGCGCCCTGTCCCGGCTTGCGAGACCGATTGTCGATTACCTGCACCATTCCCGATCTGTGCCACGGGTGGCGGTTGAACGGAACGGCCGCGAGTTTCATCCTTTGTTGGCCATACGGGGCGATATATTGCTCTTCTGCGCGCCGTCCGGGGCGGAGAAGCGCTTTCGACGGAGAGACGTCCGTGACCCTCCCGCTCTCGCGCCGATTCGCACTCGCTGGGCTCTTCGGCACCTCGGCGCTGGCGCTCGCCTCATGCGGCGGCGTCACGGATCCGGGCCGCGGCAGGCCCAGAGCGTCGGCCGAGCCTCCCGCCGACCTCCCGACGGCCGCAGCCCCGCCGAGCACGGGGCCGATCATCGGCAATGGCCCGGTGAAGGTCGGGCTGCTGCTGCCGCTCGGCGGAAGCGGGCAGGGCGCCGCCGCGGCGCTTTCGCTCCGCAACGCGGCCGATCTCGCGGTGAGCGAGTTCCAAGAGCCGGAGATCACCATCCTGGTGAAGGATGACCGCGGCACGGCCGACGGCGCCCGCCAGGCCGCGGATGCGGCCCTGAGCGAAGGGGCGGAGCTTCTCCTCGGGCCGCTTTTCGCGCCCGCAGTCGCGGCTGCCGGAACGGTCGCGCGGGGGCAAAACCGGCCGCTGGTCGGCTTCTCGACGGATGCGGGCGTGGCCTCACCCGGCGTCTACCTGCTCAGCTTCCTGCCGCAGAACGAGGTCGAGCGCGTTGTCGATTACGCGTCCGGGCAGGGCCGGCGGTCCTTTGCGGCGCTCGTGCCCGACACGACCTATGGCAGCGTCGTCGAGGGTGCGTTTCGGGAAGCGGCCGCGCGGCGGGGCGTCCGGGTGGCGGCCTTGGAGCGCTACGCGCCGGGCCAGCCCGCTGCCGCCGTGTCGCGCCTGGCGCCGCTCTTCTCCGGCCAGATCGACGCCATCCTGATTCCCGCGCCGGGGGACGATCTTCCGGCCATCGGCTCGGCCCTGCAGGCCGCCGGGTTCAGCCCGTCGCGGGTCAAGCCGCTCGGGACGGGGCTGTGGAACGATCCGCGGGCCGCGGGGGTGCCGGCCATCCAGGGCGGCTGGTTCGCGTCGCCCGACACGGCGGGTTTCGCGGCCTTCGCGGGCCGCTACCGTGCCCGGTTCGGCACGGAGCCGACCCGGATCGCGACGCTCGCCTACGATGCCGTGTCGCTTGCGGCGGCGCTCGCCCGCATGCCCGCTCCGGCACGCTACGGCGAGGCTGCGCTGCAGGCCCCCACCGGGTTCGTGGGCGTGGATGGCGTGTTCCGCTTCCGCCCGGACGGGACGAACGAGCGCGCGCTGGCCGTGAACGAGCTCAGGGGGGAGGGGGCCGTGGTGGTGAGCCCCGCGCCCAAAGCCTTCGCCTAGGGGCCGTCGGCGAAGCGGCCCGGGCATTCCGACCGGCGGAACGCGAGCCTGCGGGATTCGGCCCTGGCCGGCGCTTGGGCGAGCCGCTCGACGCTTTGCGCGGTTCGCTGGAGCGACCGGGCCAGCTGCTCGGCAATCACCGCTAGCCGCAGGCTGACGCGCAGCGACTTCTCGAGCGCTTCGTCGTGGATCAACCGGTCGAGCTCCGGGTCCATCGGCATCTCCCCGCCCCGCAGGCGAGCTCGTCCGAGCTCGCTCGAACTACGCGGAAGCGCCGGGTTGGTTTCGCGAGGCAATGCGATGGCCGGCGATCAGGCGTGGGGAGCCTGTGCGCGCCCCGGCAGCCTGCGCACGCCCGTGATCGGGCCGAAGGACTTTTGACGGATGCGGATTTCCGCCTCGGCGAGCGGCTCGATCGCAACCGCCATGTGGTGGCCGTTCGCGTGAAGCAGGCGGGTCTCATTCAGCATGATGCCGACATGGCCGCGCCAGAAGACGAGGTCGCCCCGGCGCAGGCCGGAGCTCCGGTCCACCTCGGTCCCGAGCGTCGCCTGCTGCATGTCGGCATCGCGCGGGGCCGCGCTCCCGGCCATTGCCAGCGACAACTGCACCAGGCCCGAGCAATCGAGCCCGAGGCTCGTCTTGCCGCCCCAGAGATAGGGTGCGCCGACCAGCCGTTCGGCGACCGCCACGAAATCCTGCGCGTGCGCCTCGGCTGCGCCGAGATGTTCGGCGAAGACCCAGCCGCCAGTGGACAGCCGGACGTATTCATTCCTCGCCTCCGCCGGGGTCACGCCGGCGCCGAGCGATAGAAACCCGACCTGCGGGAGTTTTAGGTTCGGGCCCGGATAGATGAAGGTCCGTAGGGCCGTGACCCGGTGGGTCGGGGGCGAGGCTGCCGGTCCGAGCGCCTCGGTGGGCACGTAGCCGACATAGCGGTCGGTACCGAGCTGCGCCCAGGCATAGCCCTCGTGCTCGTCGTAGACCGCGACGGGCTCGCCCATCAGGGCCTCCGTATCGAGCGGGGCGTCCGGATAGGGCTCGCGCCGCAGCGGCGCGGATGGGGCAATCACCCTGCGCGGCTCGCCGGGGACGTAGCGGGCTGCCTCGACGAGGCCGCGAAGGCGCTCGTCCGCGAGGTCGGGGCGGGCGGGGGTGAGGCGCTTGTCGAGGCTCGTCATGACCCCATCGGAATAGCAAAAGCGGTTTAACGGCCGGTCTCAGGCCGTCCCGAAGCGCTCCTTCAGGACAGCGTAGACGAGGCGGGCCGCCTGGACCTCGCCGCCTTCCGGCCGGCCCGGTCTGGCGGAGAGGTTCCAGCCATAGATGTCGAAATGAAGGTGGGCCTTCGCGGCCGTCACGAAGCGGGACAGGAACAGCGCGGCCGTGATCGAGCCGGCCATGCCGCCGCTCGACACGTTGTTGGTATCGGCGATCTTCGAATCCAGCATCTTGGCGTAGGGCGCCCAGAGCGGCAGCCGCCAAGCCGGGTCGCGAACGTCGCGGGCGAGCCGGGCCACAGTGTCGGCGAGCGCGTCGTCCCCCGTGTAGAAGGGCGGCAGCTCCGGGCCGAGCGCGACCCGCGCGGCCCCAGTCAGGGTCGCGAAGTCGACCATTAGCTCCGGCGCGTCCTCGTCGGCGAGCGCCAGCGCATCGGCCAGGATCAGCCGGCCCTCGGCATCGGTGTTGCCGATCTCCACCGACAGGCCCTTGCGGCTGCGCAGCACGTCGCCCGGCCGGAAGGACGCGCCGGAGATCGCGTTTTCGACCGCCGGGATGAGGACGCGCAGGCGCAGCTTTAGGCCCGCGCCCATCACCATGTCGGCGAGCGCGAGCGCGGCCGCGGCGCCGCCCATGTCCTTCTTCATCAGGAGCATGGCCGAGGAGGGTTTGATGTCCAGCCCGCCGGTGTCGAACGCGACGCCCTTGCCGACCACGGCGACGAGCGGCGAGCCCTCGTCACCCCAGGTGATGTCGACCAGGCGCGGCGCACGATCGGCCGCCCGCCCGACCGCGTGGATCATCGGCAGGTTGGCATCCAGGAGGTCGTCGCCGATCGTCACCTGGATGTCCGCCACGTGCCGCTCGGCCAGGCGGCGCGCCGCCTCCTCGATGCCGTCCGGCCCAAGGTCGTTCGCCGGCGTGTTGATGAGGTCGCGCCCCATCGCGACCGCCGCCGCGATGCGGGTCACCTCCTCCCCGTCGACGCCGTCCGGCAGGACGAGGCGCACCTCCTTGGCCGGGCGCTCGCGATAACGCTCGAAGCGGTAGGCGCCGAGTGCAAAGGCCAGCGCCGCGAGGGCGGGCTCGGCCGGCGCCTCGGCGAAGCGGTAGGTTCCCTTCGGCAGCGCCGTCGCGAGCCGGCCGGCCTCGAACGGATCGGCGCCCTCGCCGCTCTCGACGCCCCAAAGCACCGACGCCAGCGAGCCGTCCGGCCCGGGAAGCAGCGCCAGGGCGCCGGGCTTGCCGTCGAACCCTGTCGCCTCCGCATAGGCCCTGGCGGGCGCCTCGAGCGCTTCCGCGACCGAAGGCCAGTTCTCCGGCGTGACGGACCCGATCGGGGTCCCCTGGTCGGAGGCGGGGGCGAGGGCTGGGTGGAGCATGGGGGCGGAGCTTAACGGCGCGTTAGGGTTAACGACGTACGCCGAATGGTGATCTGTCCGGGGTTCCTGTCATGCTCGCTACCCCTCTGCAACCGTCCCGTGCCGGCGCCCTGAGCCTGGCTGTTGCCCTCGTCGCGCTGTCGCTCGGCGGCTGCCTCGGCCGCGGGACCGCCGAAACCACGGGGTCGCTGAGGGCGGATGCGCCCGCATCCGAAGCCGCCGTTCGGCAATCCGCCGAGGCGCTCGGGCGGCAATTCGAGGCCAATCCGGGCCATGCCGAAACGGGCGTCGCTTATGCCGCGGCGCTGCGCCGGCTCGGCCAGCACGCGCAGGCGGTGGCGGTTCTGCAGCAGGTGGCAATCCGCAACCCCGGCGCGCTCCCCGTCTTCGCGGCCTACGGCAAGGCGCTGGCCGAGGCCGGCCGCTTCAGGGAGGCCCAGGACGTACTGACCCGGGCCCACCTGCCGGAGCGGCCCGATTGGCGCATCCTGTCCGTCCAGGGCACCGTCGCGGACCAGCTCGGGGACTTCCAGGGCGCCCAGCGCTATTACGAGGCGGCGCTTCGAATCGTGCCGGGCGAACCCTCGGTGCTGTCCAACCAGGGCCTTTCCTACGCGCTCGCCAAGCGCCTGCCCGAAGGCGAGGTGATCCTGCGCCAGGCCGCCCTGCACCAGCGCGCGGATGGGCGGGTCCGCCAGAACCTCGCGCTCGTGCTCGGGCTCCAGGGCAAGTTCGCCGAAGCCGAAACCGTGCTGCGCCAGGACATGCCGCAGCAGGAAGCCGCCCAGACGCTCGCCTCCATCAAGCGCATGGTCGCGCAGCCGAACAGCTGGAAGACGCTGCGGCAGCAGGCCGACGCGAAGCCGGCGGCCGACAAGGCCGGCCAGAACGGCTGAGCCTTGCGGCCCACCCGGCACCGGCCCGACGGACTCGCCTAGGCCCGCCACCATGCAGCCGGGCGCGACCATGGCGGGCGGGGGCGGCGCGTTCGCGCAAAGATCCATGCGCGCCGGTTCGCGCGCGGCGGTTCGCGCATGGCGCCTCATCGGCGCCGCGAGCGCGCTCGGCCTGTTCTTTCTGAGCCATCCCTACTGGGGCATCATCCACGATGCCGAACTTTACGTCGGCCGCGCGATGGCCGATGCCGACCCGTCCGGGCTCGGCCACGACATCTTCTTTGCCCTCGAAGGGCAGTCCGCCTTCAGCATCTATCCGCGGCTGAGCGGGGCGTTCCTGCACTGGGTCGGGGCGGATCGCGGCGCCCTGACCCTGACCGTCGCGGGGCTCTGCGCATGGCTCGCGGCGCTCGCGCTGTTTGGCGCCACGCTGGCGCGCGGGCGCCTGCTCTGGGCTGCGATCGTCGTCACCGCGGTGGTGCCGAGCTATTACGGCCAGGCCTTCCGCTATGCCGAGCAATTCGCGACCCCGAGGCTGCCGGCGGAGGCGCTGGTTCTGGCAGGGCTCGGCGCGCTGGCGCTCGGGCGACCTCGCCTGTCCCTGGCTGCGCTGCTGCTCGCGGCGGCGGTCCACCCCCTGATGGCGCTGCCCGGCCTCGCCGTTTGGGCCGCACTCCTCGTGCAGGCGGACCGGCGCTGGCTTGTCCTGTCCGCCGGGGCCGGCCTGCTGGTCGCGGCCGCGGGGCTCGCCGGACTGCCGGTGGCGGAGCGGCTGTTCCGGCTCATGGATCCGGCCTGGGCCGAGGCGCTGTCGGTCAACGCCTACCTGTTTCCGAGCGCGTGGCCGGCCTCCGCCTTTGCGGTCGCGGCGGTCCAGGGCGTCACGATCGTCCTCGCCCGTCCCTTTATCGCAGGCGCAGCAGCGCGCCGGGTGCTCGCCGCCATTCTGGCGGTCGGGACCGCCGGCCTCGCGCTCACCGTCGTGGCGGCCGATTGCTGGCTCGTCGTCCTGGTGGTCCAGGTGCAGCCCTGGCGCGCGCTGTGGCTGCTCGGCCTCGCCGGCGCCCTGACGTTTCCGATCGCCGCCGCCGGGTTGTGGCGCAGCG
>JAQGJZ010000472.1 GCA_028290385.1 Enterovirga sp. | reverse complement strand
CGAAGTTGATCGCCTCGCCCCACTCGGTGTCGTAGCGCCGGCTGAAATAGTTCTTCGAGAAGCAGCCGAGGTAATTCCCGTCGGGACCGAGGTGGTTGTAGACCACGTCGTGGATCACGCCGTTCCCGTGCCGGTGCGCGGCATCGATAAAGGCGTTGAGATCCTCCGGCCGGCCTTAGAGATGGGTCGGAGCAAACAGGTCCTCGTCGTCGAGCCTGAAGCCGTAGCGCGCGCCCGCCGAGACCCCGTAAGCGCTTTGGACCGCGCGGCGGCGCGCCGGTTCCATTTCGGACGGAACCAGGGATGACCCCAGGACTTCCGATCGCGACAGCCGCCGCCCTCTGAAGGAGACCCCATGCCGGCCAGCACCTGGTGGAAGCACGGCATCGTGTACCAGATCTATCCCCGCTCCTTTCAGGACTCGAACGGGGACGGCGTCGGCGACCTGCGCGGCATCGCGTCCCGCCTCGATTACCTGGCCGATCTCGGCATCGACGCGGTCTGGATCTCGCCGATCTACCCGTCCCCGATGGCGGATTTCGGCTACGACGTCGCCGATTACTGCGGCATCCACCCGCTCTTCGGCACGATGGCGGATTTCGACCACCTGATT
Organism: Enterovirga sp.; assembly: GCA_028290385.1. Classification (GTDB taxonomy): domain Bacteria; phylum Pseudomonadota; class Alphaproteobacteria; order Rhizobiales; family Beijerinckiaceae; genus Enterovirga. The sequence continues at coordinate 2,390 of JAQGJZ010000472.1, read as the reverse complement.
GCCGAGGTGCACCGGCGCGGCCTGAAGCTGATCCTGGATTTCGTGCCGAACCACAGCTCGGACCAGCATCCCTGGTTCGTCGAAAGCCGGTCGTCCCGCAGCAACCCGAAACGCGACTGGTACATCTGGCGCGACCCGAAGCCCGACGGCTCGCCGCCGAACAACTGGGTGTCGAATTTCGGCGGCAGCGCCTGGCAGTTCGACGAGGCGAGCGGCCAGTACTACTACCACGCCTTTCTGCGGGAGCAGCCGGACCTGAACTGGCGCAACCCGGAGCTGCGCGAAGCCATGCACGACGTGCTGCGCTTCTGGCTCGACAAGGGCGTCGACGGCTTCCGGGTCGACGTGATCTGGCACCTGATCAAGGACGCGGAGTTCCGGGACAACCCGCCCAACCCGGCCTGGCACCCCGGGCGGCCCGAGATCGAGAGCCTGCTGCAGGTTTATTCGAACGACCAGGAGGAGGTGCACGAGGTGATCGCCGGCATGCGCCGCGTGCTCGACGATTACCAGGACCGGGTGCTGATCGGCGAAATCTACCTGCCGACCGAGCGGCTCGTGACCTATTACGGCAAGGACCTTTCGGGCGCCCACCTGCCGTTCAACTTCCAGCTGATCCAGACGGCCTGGAACGCCCGTGCCATCGCCAGGCTGGTGGACGAATACGAGGCCGCCCTGCCGGCTGGCGGCTGGCCGAACTGGGTGCTCGGCAACCACGACCAGCCGCGCATCGCGGCGCGGATCGGAGCCGAGCAGGCGCGCGTCGCCGCGATGCTCCTGCTCACCCTGCGCGGCACGCCGACCATGTATTACGGCGACGAGATCGGGCTCGCCCGCGTGGAGATCCCGCCCGAGCGGGTCCAGGACCCGTGGGAGAAGAACGAGCCCGGCCTCGGCTTCAACCGCGACCCTGCCCGCACGCCGATGCAGTGGGACGGATCCGGCCATGCCGGCTTCAGCACCGCCGAGCCGTGGCTGCCGCTCGCGCCGGACCACGCGGCGACCAACGTGGCGGCGCTCGCCGCCGACCCGCGCTCGATCCTGTCGCTCTACCGGCAGCTTCTCGCGTTGCGGCGCAACACGCGCGCCCTCGCGATCGGCACCTACCGGGCTGTCCAGACAGACGGGCCGGTCTTCGCCTTCTCCCGAATGTACGGTTCCGACCAAGCACTCGTGGTTTTGAACCTCTCGGGGGAACAAACCACCGCCACGCTTGGTTCTGCTTGGGACGGGTTGCGAGTGAGGCTCTCGACCCACCTCGATCGCTTCGGCGAGGAGGTTGGCTCAGAAATTGCGCTGCGTCCCAATGAGGGTGTTGTCCTCGGTTGAGTCGCGCTCAGTCTTGCGTCCGTCGTTATTGTGCGGTGCAGTACTAACGACTGACCCGAGAACTATCCTCGTGTAGCGGTCACCATCGGCCGAGCGTTGGGGGGGCGGACGGACGGATATGGACGCGCGCATGGTAGGGGAGGCTGACCGCCTGGGCCAATTCCCGGATCTGCTGGGTGGCTCGGAGGCGGTGCCCGACGGCGCGCCCGTTCAGCGCATCCTGTATGTCACCTCGGAAATGACCGACTACGTCAAGGCTGGCGGCCTCGGCGACGTCTCGGCGGCCCTGCCGCGCAGCCTCGGCCAGCGCTACGACGTGCGGGTCCTGATCCCCGGCTATCGCCAGGTGACCTCGCAGGAAGACAGCATTCCCGTGGTGGCGCGGCTCCCGGCCGCGCACGGCCTGCCGGCCTGCGAGCTCGGCCGCATCGACTGCGCCGACGGCCTCATCGTCTACGTGATTCTCTGCCCGGAGCTGTATGACCGCGAGGGATCGCCCTATGGCGACGCCAACGGCACGGATTGGGCGGACAACGACCTCCGCTTCGCCCGGCTCGGGCTTGCGGCGGCCCAGATGGCCGGCGGAATGCCGGATCTCGGCTGGACGCCCTCGCTCCTGCACCTCAACGATTGGCCCTCGGCCCTCGGCTCCGCCTACGTGGCCTGGGCCGGCCTCAGCACGCCGAGCGTGCTGACGATCCACAACCTCGCCTATCAGGGCCTGTTCGATCAGAGTCGCCTGCCGCGGCTCGGGGTGCCGGCTTCGGCCTTCGGGGTCGACGGTGTCGAGTTCTACGGCAAGCTGTCGTTCCTCAAGGCGGGCATCGTCTATGCCTCGCACGTGACGACGGTCTCCGAGACCTATGCGCGCGAGATCACGACGCCCGAATATGGCTGCGGGCTCGACGGGCTGCTGCGCAAGCTCGACAGCGAGGGGCGGCTTTCGGGCATCCTGAACGGCATCGACGAATCCTGGGACCCGCGCACAGACCATCATCTCGAGAGCCCGTTCAATCCGAACGACTTCAAGGGCAAGAAGGCCAACGCGGACGAGGTGCGGC
>JAQGJZ010000446.1 GCA_028290385.1 Enterovirga sp. | reverse complement strand
GAGCGCTACCGGTTCGCCATGCCCGAGGTCGCGATCGGCTTCTTTCCCGATGTCGGCGCGACCTATGCCCTGCCACGGCTGCCGGGCGGGGCCGGCATGTACCTCGCCCTGACCGGCGCGCGGGTCGGGCCGGAGGATGCCGGCGCGCTCGGCCTCGCGACCCATGCCGTGCCCTCGGCCGCCTTTGCGGACATCACCGAGCGTCTCGTGGCGGGCGAGGATGTGGATGCCGTTCTGGCGTCCGCCGCGCGCCCCATCGAGCCAGGGCCGATCACGCGCGAGCGCGCCGTGATCGATGCCTGCTTCTCGGCCGAGAGCGTGCCGGGGATCCTCGCCCGGCTGGACGAGGCCGCCGCCGCCGGCTCCGACTTCGCCCGCGCGACCGCGGCCGACATGCGCAGCAAGGCGCCCTCCAGCATGGCGATCGCCTTTGAGCAGGTGCGCCGGGGCCGCGACCTCTCCCTGGAGCAGGCGATGGCCCTGGAATTCCGCATCGTCAGCCGCGTCGTGCGCGAGCCCGATTTCTACGAGGGCGTCCGGGCGGCCATCATCGACAAGGACGGCGCGCCGCGCTGGCAGCAGCGCAGCATCGAGGAGGTCGATCCGGCCTGGCTCGCGGCGCATTTCGAACCCCTCGGGGCGCAGGAACTGGGAGTGACCTGAGATGGGCGTTCGCTATTTCGGGGGCGCGGACCTCCTCGTCGAGGAGGATCGCCTGCTCGCGGTCGCACCCACCCGGCACCTGCGCTGGAACCTCGTGCTCGTGTGGTTCATGCGGATCCTGGCGCTGCTCTGGGCCGTGAAGGGCCTCATCGCCTGGGCCAACATCCTCGGCATTGCGGGCGCGGTGCCGTTCGAGGCGCGCCCGCCCGGGCACCAGGCCGTCACGATCTATTTTGCCGTGATGGACCCGATCGCGGCCGTCGGCCTGTGGCTTACGTCGACCTGGGGCGGGGTGCTGTGGCTTCTCGCCGTCATGAGCCATTTGATACTGGCCGTGTTCTTTCCGCGTTTTGTATCGAATGGGGCGCTTTTGATTGCGCTTTTCATCATCTCTCTCATGATGTACTTGACTATATCCTGGCTTGCGGCGATCGATGAGTGATGAGGTAACGATTTTGTAGGTTCTGTTTACAGGTCGTTTACCTAACTGTTCCTGAATTTCAGTGTTCATTTACGTAGAGATGTAAATCGGCGATTCATCCTCTTACTTAAAGTGGTCTTCATTGGCGTAACCTACGTTGGCCTCATAACGGACCGGGAAACACCGGCCGCCGAAACAGGGCATGAGGCAACAGATGGCAAACCTGGCGAAGAAGGTCGTTCAGCCGGACGCTCCGGCCACCGCGGAAGAAGGCGTGAAGCCGCGCTATCTCGAGGCGCTGCATCTGGTGGAGCGGCTTCACCGCCGCCTTCTCGACGTGATCAAGGACGAGTTCGAGCGGCGCGGCCGCGACGACGTCAACAGCGTGCAGGCGCTGCTGCTCTACAACATCGGGGACAAGGAGCTGACCGCGAGCGAGCTGCGCACCCGCGGCTACTATCTGGGCTCGAACGTCTCCTACAACGTCAAGAAGCTCGTCGAGATGGGCTATCTCCACCATGCCCGCTCGCGGGTCGACCGCCGCTCGGTGCGGATCAGCCTGACCGACAAGGGCCGGCAGGTGCACGAGGTGGTCGAGGCGCTCTACGAGAAGCACGCCCGCACGATCGAGCCGATCGGCGGCATCTCGGGCGACGACTTCACCCGCCTCAACCAGGCGCTGATCCGCCTCGAGCGCTTCTGGACCGACCAGATCCGCTACCGCCTCTGAGGGCGCTGGACGCGCCCCCTTCGCATCATGAGCAAGTCCGGGTGGCCGGACTTGCCTGCGCTCGCTTCATCCCTGCGGGGTCACGCGGCCGGAAAGCCGTAGAGCCGGGCGGGATTGTCGACCAGAATCTTCTTCCGCGTCCCCGCGTCCGGCACCCATTCGGCCAGGATGTTGAGAAGCCGGCCGTCATCGACGGCGAGCGGCGGCGCGGTGTCGGTGGCCTTGCGGCCCGGCGTCGGATAGCTGTCCGGGTGCGGCCAGTCGGTTCCCCACACGATCCGGTCCGGGTTGGCCGCGACCAGCGCCTTCGCAAAGGCCGCCACCTGCGGGTAATCGGGCGCGCCCTCCCGCGACGCCCGGTAGGCGCCGGAGATCTTCACATAGGCCTTGCCGGCCTTCACGAGGTCGGTCACCGCCGCGAAGCCCGCCTGATCGAGGCTTTGTGACGCCTCCGCACCCGCAAAATGGTCGAACACGACCGGCATCGGCAGGCCGCTCAGCGCCTCCTTCAGCGCCTCGATGAAGCTCAGGCGGGCATAGACCTGCATGTGCCAGGGCCGGCCGGCGATCTGCTTCGCGGCGGTTTCGAGCTGCCCCTTGGCCACCGCCGGGTCGGTCGTGCCGCCGGTTTCGAGGTTCACCCGGATGCCCCGCATGCCGACCCCGTGCATCGCGTCGAGCTCGGCCGCGCTCGTGGTCGGCCCGATCACCGCGACGCCGCGGGCGCGCTGCGGCCCGAGCTGGCGGATGGCGTCCAGATGGGCGCTGTTGTCGGTGCCGTAGACGCTCGGCTGCACCAGCACGACCCGGTCGAGCTTCAGGGCCTTCTGCAGGGCGAGCAGATCGTCGGCCGTCGCGAGCGGGGGCGTGTAGATCCGCCCGCCGAACATCGGGAACTTGGCCGGATCGGGAAACACGTGGGTGTGGCAGTCGCAGGCGCCGGGCGGCACGTCCAGCGTCACCGGGCTGCGCACGGTCGAGGCCGCCTGGGCCCGCGCCAGCTCGGGCACCCCGCCGATCGCGAGCCCCAATGCGGCCGCGAGACCTTCCCGTCGTGACAGCATGGCGTCCTCCCTGGTGCGTCTTGGTTGATCCCGGCG
>JAQGJZ010000437.1 GCA_028290385.1 Enterovirga sp. | reverse complement strand
GTCGTTCATCACGTCGTACCGACGCGCCACCGACCTGAAGACGTCGTTCACACGGTCCTGCTTCTCCGTGAGCGGAACCGTCTCGAACCCGAAATGGGTCTCGTCGTCGCGCGGGCTGTCCAATGTGTCCTGCATGCCTCTCCGACCTTCCGCCCGCACATAGCGAAACCGGGCCCGGCCCGCTATCTGAGCCCGGTCTTTAGGTTATCCGGCCGGGCGCGGCGAATGCGACCGGCTGGCCGCAGGTGACCATGCCCGAACTTCCCGAGGTCGAGACCGTGAGGCGGGGCCTCGAGCCGGTCCTGGTCGGCCGGCGCCTGACCCGTGTCGAGCAGCGCCGGCCGGACCTGCGCTTTCCCTTCCCCGACCGCTTCGCCGAGCGGCTCGAAGGCACCAGCGTCGAGGCGCTGCGGCGGCGTGCCAAGTACCTGCTGGCGGATCTGTCGTCCGGCGAGGTGCTGGTGATGCATCTAGGCATGAGCGGCCGCTTCCGCGTCGAGATGGGCCGCGAGGCCGACGAGCCAGGTGGCTATTACCACGGCACGGCAACGGCCCCCGCGCACGACCATGTCGTGTTCTGGCTGTCGGACGGTGCGCGGGTCACCTACAACGATGCGCGCCGCTTCGGCTTCATGAGCCTGTATGACGGGGCGACGATCGCGGCCTCCCCGCCCTTCTCCGCCATGGGGGTCGAGCCGCTCGGACCGGACCTTTCCGCCGCGGCCCTCGGCGAGTTGTTCCGCGGCCGGAGGACTCCCCTCAAGGCGGCGCTGCTGGACCAGCGGCTCGTGGCGGGCCTCGGCAATATCTATGTCTGTGAAGCGCTCTTCCGCGCCCGGCTCTCGCCGGAGGCGCCGGCCGGCTCGCTCGTCACCGAGACAGGGCGCCCGAAGGCCAAGGCCCACGCGCTGACCGAGGCGATAAAGGCCGTGCTCGAGGAAGCCGTCGCCCATGGCGGCTCGACCCTGCGCGACCACGCGCAGGTGGACGGCACGTCGGGCGCGATGCAGGAGCGGTTCCGGGTCTATGACCGCGAGGGTGAGCCCTGCATGGCGCCGGGGTGCCGCGGCCTTGTGGGCCGCATCGTGCAATCGGGCCGCTCGACCTTTCACTGTCCCGTCTGCCAAGCGTGACGGCCATGCTCGAAGCGCGCGCGATCAGCATCGCGATCCGCTGCGGCTGGCGCGAGGTCTACGACCGGTTCTGGCGCCCGGAGACCTTTCCCCAATGGGCCTCGGGCCTGAGCGACGCAGGCTTCCAGCCTGACGGCGAGGTCTGGCGGGCACGCGGTCCGGCGGGCCCGATCACGATCCGCTTCACGCCGCAGAACGGTTTCGGCGTCTTGGATCACTGGGTCGATCTCGGCGAGGGCCGGATCGTCTACGTGCCGCTCCGGGTGATCGAAAACGGCGCGGGCTGCCTCGTGACCGTGACCCTGTTCCGGCAGCCAGACATGGACGACGCCAAATTCGCCGCAGACGCGGCGTGGGTCGAGCGCGACCTTCGGGGTCTGAAACGACTCGCCGAGGATGAGGCCGGCTAGCGCTCGCCGTCTTCGTCCTCGGGCAGGCCGAACTCCTTTTTCAGCACGTCCAGGCCCTTCTGGGACGACATCTCCCGGCGCTGGAGCTGGTGGACGAGCCCAGCGAAGCGCGGCGGCAGCGCCTCGTCCCCGAGAAAAGCCGGCTTCTCGGCCTCGACCCGCAGTTCGGACCGGAGCTTGCGGCCGAGATGCTCGCGCACCTCGCGCGACAGCGCCTGCTGGTGCTCCTCGCGGCCGAAGTCGTCGGCGTCGTCTCCTGCTGGCATGGTCACCACTCCTGCACGCTCCAACGTCCGAATGCGTGCGGAGTTCGCGCAAGGGTGGAACGCCGGCCGGGCGTCAGTGGGCGGCGCGGGCGATTGTCACGTTCCTGTCAGGAGAATTCACATTCCGGCCGCTTTGGCGTCGCGTCCTCGCCAAAGCTTGGCGGGAGAACGGCTGCGTTGCCTCGACGGCCCGGCTCTCAGCCGTGCCTTGTCAGCCCCCAGCCAACTCGGCTGAGGGCCGGGCCAGACGATGGTCGAGACAACAGGGCCGCCCTCCGGGGCGGCCCTTTCCGTTTTCAGCCGTTGAGCCCGAGCCCCTGCCGCACGCGGCGGTCATGGCCATAGATGTCCTCAAAGGACTTCAGCTCTCCGTGCTCGTCCACCGACAGGGTGAAATAGGTCAGGTGCACGGGCAGCTTCTGCGGCAGGAAGATGGTGCGCTCGCCGCGGCCGATGAGCTTCTTCAGCCGCTGCTCCGACCATTCCTGCCCAAGCACGAAATCGGCCAGAACGAACGGGTTTTCTACGCGGATGCAGCCATGGCTGTAGGCCCGCCGGGAGGTCGAGAACAGGCGGCGGTTGGGCGTATCGTGCAGATACACCGCGTGCCCGTTCGGGAACATGAACTTGATGAAGCCGAGCGCATTGCGCTCGCCCGGGGGCTGGCGGACCGAGATCGCGTTGCCGCGCCGCACGACTTCGTAGCCCTGCCGGGCCCCATAGCCGGGATCCTCGGCCAGCTTCGGCAGGAACTCCTTCTTCAGGATGGACGGCGGCACGTACCAGGACGGATTGACGACCGCGTATTCCATCACGCCGGAGAACACCGGAGATGGGGTTTCCGGCTTGCCTATGATCACGCGCGTCTCGTGCGCCACGCGGCCGGTCTCGAACAGGCGGAGGCGGAATTCCGGAATGTTCACGGCGACATAGCGCTCGCCGAGCTCGCCCGGCAGCCAGCGCCAGCGCTCCATGTTGGCGACGAGGTCGCTTTCGAGACGCGGGCTCGCATAGATGCCGGTCGGGCGCGCGGGCCGGGCATCGTCGAGGATCGCGATCGCCTGCGTGGTCAGCTCGAGGGCCGGCTTGCGGCGTGCCATCGGAACGCTTGCCGGACGGTTCGCCCGGTATTCCGCCAGCTTCACCTTAAGCGCGAGATAGCCCGGATGACGCGGGTTGTAGGCCTCGAGCGCCGCGCTGGCATCCTCCGCCGCTGCGGCAAGTCGCGCCAAAACTTGATCGGTGGCAGGCAGCTCCAGCTTCGGCGTGAGCAGGGCCGAAAGCCGCGTCGGGTTCAGCCGGCCGCCGCGGGCATCACGGGCGTAGAGAGCCGCCGCTGCGCTGAGCTTGAGCTCGGCCTCGGCAAGTTCGGCGGGCGCGTGTTTGGCGGAGCCCGGTCCGATGGACGGCAGCACGTAATCGGCCGGATCGAGCCCGTCCTCGGCCGCGAGTTCGAGCCTCCGCATGACCGCTTGGCCCGCCGGGCTCCAGCCCTCACCGGCAATCCAGAGCGGCCGGTGCTGCCGCGCAGCGTAGAAGGCCGCGACCGCCTCGCGGTCTGCCTTGGGCAGGCGTTGCGGCCAGAGACCCTTGCTGTCGGCGAGCTTGGTTTCGAGGGAGCCGCGGAGAATGTCGGCTCCGCCCAGGACGACCTCGGCCGGGGGCGGCGGCGGAACCGCGATGGCCGCGACCGTGCCTGTGCTGACCGGCTCGGGCGTCCCGAAGGCGTCCGCCACGGGTGGCACGGCCGGAAGCTCCGGCACCACGATCCCGGCAAAGCTCGCCGGCGCGGGGTCAGCGGCGGCGCCCCGCAGCGTGAGACCGGGGGCCTCCTGCGGAAGCGGCAGGTTGCGGAGATCCGGATCCGGCTCGCCCGCGAAGACCGGTGCCGCCGCCGCGAGCCACAGGCCGAGCAGCAAAACGGCTTCGCGCCAACGTCCCATATGCCCCGTCCTCACGCGCTGACCGAAGCTGGCTTGTTCCGCGCCGTCCACGTGTGCGTAAGCGCACGCAGGACACAGTTGCGGTCAGGCTGCAGCCTCTTCGTCGTAGCCTTCGTCTAAACCGAATTCCTTCAATTTTCGGTACAAGGTGGAACGCCCGATCCCGAGGCGCCGCGACACTTCGGACATCCGGCCCCGATAATGCGCGAGGGCGAAGCGGATGACCTCCGCTTCCAGATCCGCCAGCTTCTTCACATCGCCGACCTCGTCGACGAGCGACGTGGAGTGGGGATCGCGGATCTCGATCCGCACGATCTCCTTCTCGACAAAAGACGAGGCGTCGCGGGCCGGCACGGGCGGGATCCGGACGTCGTAGCCCTCGACCTGGTTGGCGATCTGCGGGAACTCGGCGAGCGTGAGCTCCTCGCCATCGGCCAGGACCACGGCCCGGAACATCGCGTTCTCCAACTGCCGCACGTTGCCCGGCCAATCGTAGCGCGTGATCAGCGACATGGCCTCGGCCGCGATGCCGCGGAGGCGCTTGCCCTCCTCGGCCGCGAACCGCGCCAGAAACCCGCGGGCGAGCTCGGAGATGTCCTCCCGCCGGTTCCGAAGCGGCGGGATGGTCATCGGGAAGACGTTGAGCCGGTAATACAGGTCTTCCCGGAACCGGCCTTCCTTCACCATCTCGAGCAGCGAGCGGTTGGTGGCCGAGATCAGCCGGATGTCGACCCGCACGGAGCGCTTGCCGCCGACCGGGTCCACCTCGCCCTCCTGGATCGCCCGGAGCAGTTTGACCTGCGCGTTCGGGGGCAGCTCGCCGATCTCGTCGAGAAACAGCGTGCCGCCATTCGCCTCGACGAACTTGCCCTGGTGGCGCTCGGTCGCGCCCGTGAAGGCACCCTTCTCGTGACCGAAGAGGGTGGATTCGACGAGGTTCTCGGGGATCGCGCCGCAATTCACGGTCACGAAGGGCTTGCCCTTGCGCTCGCCCGAACCCTGGATCGCGCGCGCCAACACCTCCTTGCCGACGCCCGACTCGCCCTCGATGAGGACCGGGATGCTCGACTTCGCGGCCCGCTCGGCGAGGCGGAGCACGCGTGTCATGTCCGGCGAGCGCGTCGCGAGATCACGGAACGAGAGCGTGCC
>JAQGJZ010000428.1 GCA_028290385.1 Enterovirga sp. | reverse complement strand
TGCCGCAATTGCAGCCCTACATCGTCGCGGCGGCTCGCTCCGGGCTGTCACTCGCCTGGAAGATCGTCCTCGTCGCCGAACTCCTGGGCCGTCCGAACGGCGTCGGCTACGCGATCTCCTACCATTTCCAGCTCTTCGATATCGCGGCCCTGTTCGGCTACAGCCTGGTCTTCACGTCCGTGATGCTCGCCCTGGACTTCCTCGTCCTGAAGCCGATGGAAACGCATGCCGCCCGCTGGCGCACCGTTCCCGCTTAGGCTGGAGGTCCGGCGCAAGGTCTACCGCTCGCGCGCAGGCGAGGTGGAAGCCCTGCGCGGGCTGCGGTTCGAGCTCGGCGCCGCGGAGACGCTCTGCATCATGGGGCCGTCCGGCGCGGGAAAGACGACCGCGCTGCGGATCCTGCTCGGCCTCGACCGCGACTTCGCCGGCGAGGTGGCGCCCGACCCGGCGCGGATCAGGAGCGCGGCCGTGTTCCAGGAGCCGCGGCTGCTGCCCTGGCGCGATTTCGACACCAACGTGCGCCTTGCGCTCCCGCGCTCGGAGCGGAGCCGCGACCTCGACGACCTGTTCGGCGCCCTCGGCCTGCAGCCGTGGCGGAGGCGCTATCCCGGGGAACTGTCGCTCGGCATGGCCCGCCGCGTCGCGCTGGCCCGCGCGCTGGTGATCCGGCCCGAGCTCCTGGTTCTGGACGAGCCCTTCGTGTCGCTCGACAGCCAGGCGGCCGCCGAGTTGCGGCGTGTGGTGTTCGGCGAGGCGCGTCGTCTCGCCTGCGCGGTCGTGCTCGTGACGCACGACCTCGTTGAGGCCGTTCAGGCCGCCGATCGTCTGCTGCTGCTTGGGCCGCGGCCGGCCGGCGTTGTCGCCGAGATCCCGCTCGCCGGATCATCCGCCGAGCGCAGCCGCGCCTGGGCCGAAACCATGCGGGCCGAGCTCGCACGGCGCTACCCGGAGGTGGTGGGGCAATGACGTCGCGAACCCTGCCGGCTCTCGTCCTCCTGGTCGCCCTCTGCGGGCTGTGCGCCAGCCTGTTCGGCGCTGCCACGGCACGGGCTGCCGAGCCGCTCCCGGTGCGCGAGATCGCCGAGGGCATCTTCGTGTTCGAGGCTCCCATCGCGCTCGCCGGGCGGGCGAATGGCGGCGCCATCGCGAATGTCGGGTTTGTTCTCGGCCGGGACGCTGTGGCGGTGATCGACACCGGCGGGAGCTTGGAGGCCGGCGAGCGGCTCCTGGCCGCGATCCGGGCCCGCACCGCGCTGCCGATCCGCTATGTGATCAACACGCACGTCCATCCCGACCACATCCTTGGCAACGGGGCTTTCGTCGCTGCCGGCGCGGAGTTCATCGCGCACCAGCGTCTTCCGGACGCGCTCGCCGCCCGGGCAGCGCAGTATCTCTCCGCCAACGAGGCGCTGGTCGGCGCCCGCTTTGCCGGCACCCGCATCGTGCCGCCGACCCGCACGGTTTCGTCGGCCCTGGTTCTCGATCTCGGGGACAGGCGGCTTCGTCTCGAAACATGGCCCCCGGCCCATACCGACAACGACCTCACGGTGCTCGACGAGAGGACGGGGACCTGGTTCCTCGGCGACCTGCTCTTTGCCCGGCATGTCCCGGCGCTCGACGGGTCGCTGAAGGGCTGGGTCGCAACGCTGCGCACGCTTGTGACGCGGCAGGCCGCACGGGCCGTGCCGGGCCACGGCCCGGCCGCGATGCCGTGGCCCGAGGCCGCGGAACCGCTGCGGCGCTATCTCGACCGGCTCGAGGCGGATGTCCGCGCCGTGATCAAGGACGGCGGCACGATGCAGGAGGCCGCGGGCGCGGCGCGGGAGGAGGCCGGCCTCTGGGAGTTGTTCGGCGAGTTCAACGCCCGCAACGCGACGTCCGCCTATCACGAGCTTGAATGGGAGTAGGCGCTAGCGCGGCCCGCGCCTCCGCTGGGCAAGGCGGATTGCGAGGGCGGGCGGCTCCGCTCCGCTGATCTCGGCGGTGAATTTCAGCCGCATTGCGCGGCCGACATCGCTGAAATCCGCCGCCGCGATCGTGAAGGCGTTGTCGCCGCCGATCACGTTGGCGCCGTACCAGCTCTCCAGCGTCGCGGCTTCGCGACCCTCCAGGATGGGGAGGCCGTTGATCGTTGCGCCGAGCGCCACGAGCTGATCCCGGCGCTCCGCAGGCGGAGAAGGCGGATTGCAGTTTTCGCTGCCGTCTCCGGACACGTCCACGATGACGCGCCGCGCCGGCGGCAGGCTCGGCAGGAGGCGGTTCGCGATGAAGCCCAGCATGGCTGCGACGCAGGTGAAACTCTCGCCGGTCCGCTGCAGCTTGCGGACCCGGGCCGCGAAGCCCGCGGCGGCCTCGCGGTCTGTAATCTGTGTCCACGGGATCGCGATCCGGGCGCGATCGGCCCAGGTCACCACGGCGACCACGAGCGGGGCGGCCGCCGGAGCCAGGAGGACGTTCTGCACGGCCGGATCGGAGAGTGCATCCGCGATGCCGTCGCGTTGAAGACCGAAGCGTTCGGCGTCCACCGAGCCCGACACGTCGACGGCCAGAATGAGAGCCGTTCCGACCCGCTCCGGCAGCACTTCGGCAGCGGGGCTCGCAGCACAGCCGACGACGAGCGCCGCTGCCGTGAGCACCGCCTTGGTCATGGCCGCAGGTTCGCGGAAGCGCGGTCGAGCCCGTGCGTGCCCCGGGTCGCGGCCCGGTCCAGGATCGCCCCGGCGAGATCGGCGCCGGTCAGGTCCGCGCCGGTGAGGTCCGCACCCGTCAGGTCGGCGCCGCGCAGCTTTGCCCCGCGCAGGTTTGCGCCGACGAGCGAGGCGAAGGCCAGCCGAACCCCGCTCAGATCCGCGTCTTCAAGGCGTGCCCCGGTCAGGTCCGAGGCGGTGAGATCGGTCGCCGTGAGCGCCTCGATCGTCGGAAACCCGTCCCGCGACCGAACGGGGCCGATCCGAGCATGGCTGAGGTCGGCGGCCCGAAGGTTCGCATAGGTCAGGCGCCCTTCGATTCGCGCGCCGACGAGCTTTGCCCTGGCAAAACTCGGGGCCTCGTCGCGGGAGCCGGCGAGGGTGGAAAAGGCCGCCACCCGGATCAGCGTCGCGTGCGACAGATCCGCGTCCACGAAACTCGTGCCGATGATCACCGCGCGGTCGAGGCGCGCCCCGACCAGCTTGGCGCCGCGCAGGTCGGTGCGCGTCAGATCCGCCCCGAACAGGTTGGCGAAGGCCAAGGTCGCTCCGCGAAGCTTCAGGTCGCTGAGATCGAGCGCGCTGAGGTCCTTGCCCGCGAGGTCGGCCGCGCGGAGCCTGTCCGGGTGGGCCGCGAGACGCGCGAGCTCCGCCTCCGACACATCCGCCGCCGATGCCGCCGCGGCGAGGAGCGCGCACCCGAAGCATGCGGCAAGCACGCCAGAGCGAAGCCCGGGAAACGAGGCTGCGTCCGACCCAGGGCGCCTCTGCATCATCGCGGCCGCTTGATGGCTCCGCGACGCGAAGCACCTTTGATCAGGATAGGGCCGACTTCGCCGATACGCCAACAGCCGCTCCGGGCCGCCGCATGGAATGTTTGTTCGTCAGTATGATTGCGGCGCGAAAGAGCCTTTTGCGCCGCAATATTCGGATAACCAAGCAACCTGGATGCGGAATACATTATCTCAGCCGGCTCTCGGAAACGAGTATTGACGCGCTTGCGCGTTCGGTCTTACGTTCCTCTAAGCTTCGGCTTCAAACGGCTCCTCCAGGGGAAGGTGGAGTCTCGCAGACTTGGCGGCCGCCCCGTGCCGCGTGAGTCCAGGCGACAGCCGGTCGTGACACGCTGTCGAAGCTCTCGACATCCCCATCGCACATCGCGGGACTGTTCCGCCGAGGCGCCTTGCCTCGTCGGTTGCGACCTGTCGGGAGGAAACAATGAAAGCTTATGGAGTTTTCGCTGTCGTTGGCTTGGTCGGCGCATCGCCGGCGCTCGCCAATGACGAACTTTTGAAACTCACCCAAGATCCGAACCAGCAGGTCCTGCAGACGGTCGACTACGCGAATACGCGCTATTCGAAGCTCGACCAGATCAACGCGTCCAACGTCAACAAGCTGAAGGTGGCCTGGACGTTCTCGACCGGCGTTCTGCGCGGGCACGAGGGTTCGCCGCTGGTGGTCGGCAGCACGATGTACGTGCACACGCCGTTTCCGAACATCGTCTACGCGCTCGACCTGAACAGCGACGGCAAGATCATCTGGAAGTACGAGCCGAAGCAGGATCCCAACGTGATCCCGGTGATGTGCTGCGACACCGTGAATCGCGGCCTCGCCTATGCGGATGGCAAGGTTTTCCTCCACCAGGCCGACACCACCCTGGTCGCGCTCGACGCGAAGACCGGCAAGGAAGCCTGGAAGGTCGTCAACGGCGATCCGAAGAAGGGCGAGACCAACACGGCAACCGTTCTGCCGGTCAAGGACAAGATCATCGTCGGCATCTCGGGCGGCGAGTATGGCGTGCGCTGCCACGTCACCGCCTACGACATGAAGACCGGCAAGCAGGCCTGGCGCGCCTATTCCTTGGGGCCGGACGAGGAGATGCTGGTCGATCCCGCGGCGACAACCGAACTCGGCAAGCCGATCGGCAAGGATTCGAGCCTGAAAACCTGGCAGGGCGACCAGTGGAAGACGGGCGGCGGATGCACCTGGGGCTGGTACTCCTACGACCCGCAGGCGAACCTCGTTTATTACGGCTCGGGCAACCCTTCGACCTGGAATCCCAAGCAACGTCCGGGCGACAACAAATGGTCGATGACCATCTTCGCCCGCAACCCGGATACCGGGATGGCGAAATGGGTCTACCAGATGACCCCGCATGACGAGTGGGATTACGACGGCGTGAACGAGATGATTCTGGCCGATCAGCAGATCAACGGCCAGGATCGGAAGATCCTCGTGCACTTCGATCGCAACGGCTTCGCCTACACGATGGACCGCGTCAGCGGCGAGCTGCTCGTCGCGGAGAAGTACGATCCGAGCGTGAACTGGGCCAGCAAGGTCGACATGGACAAGTCGTCCAAGACCTATGGGCGGCCGCTCGTCGTGGCGCGCTATTCCACCGAGCAGAACGGCGAGGACGTGAACTCCAAGGGGATCTGCCCGGCGGCGCTCGGCACCAAGGACCAGCAGCCGGCGGCCTTCTCACCCAAGACCGGGTTGTTCTACGTGCCGACCAACCATGTCTGCATGGATTACGAGCCGTTCCGGGTGAGCTACACGCCGGGGCAGCCCTATGTGGGTGCGACGCTGGCGATGTATCCGGCGCCGAACAGCCATGGCGGCATGGGCAACTTCGTGGCCTGGGACGCCAGGACTGGCAAGATCGCCTGGAGCAACAAGGAGCAGTTCTCCGTGTGGTCCGGGGCGCTCGCGACCGCGGGTGACGTCGTCTTCTACGGCACGCTCGAAGGCTACCTGAAGGCGGTCGATTCCAAGACCGGCAAGGAGCTGTACAAGTTCAAGACCCCGTCCGGCATCATCGGCAACGTGATGACCTTCATGCACAACGGCAAGCAGCACATGGCGGTGCTGTCCGGCGTGGGCGGCTGGGCCGGAATCGGCCTTGCGGCAGGGCTCACGGACCCGAGCGCAGGTCTTGGCGCAGTCGGCGGTTATGCGGCTCTCGCCAATTACACGGCCCTCGGCGGACAGCTGACGGTGTTCACGCTCGCCGATTGAGCGGCAGCATCCTCGCGTGTGTTTGGACCGGCGCTGCGTCCGCGCCGGTCCGTTTGTCTGTCCGACCTCTCTATCGGGACCGACGAGCCCTCTTGCGCCGTCGGCCGGAGGACGATCCTTGGGTAAACGGAACTCTCTTGCGGCGCGCGCCAGCCTTGCCGCGGTCGCTGCCGCCATCGCGGGGATGCTCGTCTGCACGGCTCATGCGGAACCGAAAAAGCCGGCAAGGTCGGAGGACGGCAAGTACTTCGACAAGGATGATGTGCCGACCTACAACATCTCGGAGGGCGGGAAGGTCGACTGGTACACTTATTCCGGATACCGCCGGTACCATGCCGAGTGCCATGTCTGCCACGGGCCGGACGTCATGGGGTCGAGATATGCGCCGGCGCTCGTCGATTCAGCAAAGAACCTGACCTACCAGCAGTTCACGGAAATCGTCGTCCAAGGGCGCCAGAACGTGACCGCCTCGGCCCACAACGTCATGCCGTCCTTCGGCACGAACATGAACGTGATGTGCTACCTCGACGACATCTATGTCTATCTGCGGGCCCGCGCGGACGGTGCGCTCGGGCGTGTGCGGCCCAATGAGCGGGAGCAGAAGCCAGAGGCGGCGGTCGCCGCCGAGAAGAGCTGCATTGGCGGCTAGGCTGCGCGGCGCGCTCTGCTGCTGGCTCGCGGTGGGGCTGGCAGGTGTCGCGGGCGCGCCCGGTCGAGCCCAGGAGCTGCCGGACCTCGTCACCCCGGACGTGCTGCGGGTATGCGCCGACCCGGCGGATCCGCCCTTCTCGAGCCGGAGCGGGGAGGGGTTCGAGAACAAGATCGCGGCCGTCATCGCGGCCGCCTTGCAGGTGCCGCTGCGGTATTACTGGATGCAGAAAGGCCCGGGCTTCATCCAGAACACGCTCGGCATGAAGCTGTGCGACGTGATCATCGGTCATCCTGCCGGCGCTGAGCTCGTTCTGCACACCAACCCGTATTACCGCTCGACCTATGTGCTGCTTGCCCGCCGCGGCACCCTGAGCGGCGTGACGCGGCTGAGCGATCCGGGCCTTCGCAACAAGCGCATCGGGATGATCGCCGGCACCCCGCCCGGGGACCATCTGGCCGATACGGGGCTGATCGAGCAGGTGCGGCCTTATTCGCCCTACATGCTCGGCAGCGACCGCACGGCCACGCCGGCCTCCGCGATGGTGGCGGACGTGGTCTCTGGCGCGCTGGACGTGGCGGTTCTCTGGGGCCCCGCCGCGGGAGCGCTGGCCCGCCAGGCGGGTGCGGCGCTCGAGATCGTGCCGCTTCTGCACGAGGGCGACCGCCCGCCGCTCAGCTTCCGCATCGCGCTTGCCGTCCGGCCGGGCGATCATGCCTGGAAGCGATCCCTCGACCGGGTGCTGCGCCAGCGCCGGGCCGAGATCCAGCAGACGCTGCAGGATTATGATGTCCCGCTCCTCGACGACGAGAACCGGCTTGTCGGCACCGGCGCAGTCATTGCCCCGGCGCGCTGAAACGCTGCGGGCGTCCAGTGCCCTACGGCGCCTCGCGTGCGCCGTCGCGGCCGCCATGGCCCTGCTTGCGGCGGAGCCCGGGCTGGCGGACGCACCGCCGGAGCCGGCCGGCTACCGGATGGGGGATTACCGCGCGCCGACGCCCGCCACCCTGTCGGGCGCACTTGTCGTGTCCGTGGAGGAGGCCGCCGCGCTCTGGCGAGACGGCGCGATCTTCATCGACGTGATGCCGCGTCCGCCCAGGCCCGCGAACCTGCCGCCCGACACGCTGTGGCGATCCCCGCCGCGGGACAGCGTTCCCGGTGCGGTCTGGCTGGCCAACACGGGGTTTGGCGACCTCGCGCCGGAGAGCGAGGCCTATTTCCGGTCCCGCTTGGACGCGCAGCTCCGGGCCCGGCCGGGCCGCGCCGTCGTGTTCTTCTGCCTCCGGGATTGCTGGATGTCCTGGAACGCCGCCAAGCGCGCAATCGCGCTCGGCTACCGCGGGGTGCACTGGTTTCCCGACGGAACGGACGGGTGGCTCCGGGCGGGACTGCCGCTGGCGCCGATCGAGCCGGCCCCCTGAGCCGGCTCAACCCGGCCGGCGGCGCGTCACTTCCACCGAGATGCCGTCCAGGATCGCGGGCACCGGCGCGCCCGGCTTGTCGACCTTCACGGTCACGGCCTGCAGCCGGGGAAAATCGGACAGCAAGGCCCGCGCGATCGTCTCGGCCAGGGCCTCGATGGTGCGGAAGCGGCGCTCCGTCGCGATCTTGGTCGCCACCTCCGCGAGGTCGGCATAGGAGACGCCCTTCTGCAGGCTGTCGGTCAGACCGACCTCGCTGAGATCGAGGCAGCAATCCAGCGAGACGTAGAAGCGCTGACCGATGCGCTCCTCCTCGGCGAGCACGCCGTGATAGGCGTAGATCGCGATGCGGTGCAGGACGATGCGGTCGCTCATCGGGCACGCCTCATCACGGCATCGACCACCTGCAGGGCCTCGACATGCTGGCGCACATCGTGGACGCGCACGATGTCGGCCCCAAGCGTGCCAGCGAGCACATGCGCGGCGATCGAGCCGAACAGGCGTTCGCGCGGCGGCACATTCGCATTGTGCACGCGCCCGAGCACCGACTTGCGCGACACCCCGACGAGCACCGGAAAGCCCAGCTCCTTCAGCTCCGGCAGCCGGCGCAGGGCTTCCAGGTGCTGCTCCCAGCTCTTTCCGAACCCGATGCCGGGGTCGAGAATGATGTCGCGGTCCGGAATGCCGGCGCGCCGGGCGATGGCGAGCGAGCGCTCGAAGAAGCGCCGCATCTCGTCCATGATGTCGAGGCTGGCGTCGATCGTCTCGCGGTTGTGCATGACGATGACGGGCGCGCCGAAATCGGCCGCCACGGACGCGATTTCGGGCTCGCGCTGCAAGCCCCAGACGTCGTTGACGATCTTCGCGCCCGCGGCCAGCGCCTTCCGGGCCGTCGAGGCCTTGTAGGTGTCGATCGAGATCGGAACGGTGAGGCGCGGCGCCAGCGCGGCGATCACCGGGACGACGCGGGCCTGCTCCTCCTCGGCCGGCACGGGCACGTAGCCCGGCCGCGTGGATTCCCCGCCGATATCGACGATGTCGGCCCCGTCCGCCTCGAGTTCGAGGGCATGGCCGAGCGCGGCCTCGCCCGATTGGAACAGGCCGCCATCGGAGAACGAATCCGGCGTGACGTTCAGAATGCCCATCACCAGCGTGCGCCGGCCGAGATCCGGGAGAAGCCGTGTTGGCGGAGCCTGTGCGAGTCCGGTCTCGCTCATGACATCCTCCGATGAGGCCCACGGGACATTACGCGCTGTATCATTTTTGGGTTATACAGGCCGGGTCCCGGCGGGAGAACCGGCATGAGGAACGCACTTCTCGCGGCCGCTGTCGTGATCTGCGGCATCGTGCCCGCCGCTGCCCAGGACGAGGCGGCCTGGACCGAGATCCGCGCCAACCTTGCGGGCACGCGCCCGATCGAGGATGGCGCCGGCGCCATCATCCTGGAGGCGCCGACCCGCGCCGAGGACGCGGCCCTCGTGCCCATCACTGTGCGGCTGACCGGAACGGGCGATGCGCGCGTGCGACGCCTCACCCTGGTGGTGGACGAGAACCCCGCGCCGATCGTCAGCACGTTCGAGCTGACGGGCGTGAGCGGCGACTTCTCCCTGTCCACGCGCATTCGGGTGAACTCGTATTCCTTCGTGCGCGCGCTCGCCGAAACCGAGGGCGGACGCCTCGTCATGGTCAAGTCCTACGTCAAGGCGGCGGGCGGCTGTTCCGCTCCGGCCGCGAAGGACCCCGTGGAGGCGAAGGCTCACCTGGGCGAGATGCGCTTCCGGGTCTTTGCCAATCGCGGCGAGGCGCAGGTGCAGGTGCGGCACCCGAACTATTCCGGCCTGCAGATGGACCAGCTGACGCGGCACTACACGCCCGCCTGGTATGTCGAGCGGCTCGAGGTGCGCCAGGGCGAAACCCCGCTCTTCTCCATGACGGGGGGCATCTCGCTCAGCGAGGACCCGACGATCCGGTTCACCTATGCGGCTGGCGGCGCGCCCGTCACGGTCGAGGCGAAGGACACGCAAGGGAGCGTCTTCCGCAAGGCGTTCCCGGCCGCCGGATCCTGACGTCAGCGGTAGCACCGCACCTCGGCCTCCGCCTGCGCGCGGCGCAGATCGGCCACGGCGTCGTCGAACTGTTTTACGTTGCGGAACGTCGCGGCTCGGCCCCCGAGACCCTGGCGCATGGACAGGATTGTCGAGGCCTGGACGTACTTGTCGAACGGCAGGATCGAGGCGAGCACGTCCACCGAGCAGGAACAGCGCTCCAGGCTCTCGCGCGTCTGGCCGCTCGCGGCCATGCAGCCGAACACGTAATCGGCCCGGGCGGCGGTCGGGTAGTCGTTCTCGGACTGGATCTGATCCTGAGCCGCGGCTGCCGTTGCGACCAGGGCGGCCGCGAAGGGGAGCAGGGCGCGCAGCCGCCGGCAGCTAGCGAAGGCTCTCATAGGTCAGGCTCTCATCCACAAGCTTGCCGCCCGGCGCCTCCGCCTCGGCCGTGATCGACAGGATCTGGCCCGGCACCGCGTCCGCCGTCTGCACGCGCAGGCGCAAGGTGTGCAGGCCACGCATGCGCTCCTTCTTCGGGTCGTCCAGGAACGGCTGGACCTCCACTGTCCAGCCCAGCGCCGGCTTGCCGGCCACCTCGACCGTGGTCGGCGCCACGACGGCCCGGTCGCGGAGCGCCGCCCGGATCGCGTTCTTCAGGTAGCGCGGGTTGGCGCCGAGCACGCGCGCGACGTTCCCGAGCTCGTGCTCCAGAAACAGGATGAGCACCGGATTGGCGGTCGTGTTCTCGAAGGGGCCGGCGGCCCTGTGCCGCTCGCCGGTGAACATCTCGACGATAGCGGTGCGCTCGTCCGGCTTTGCGCCGGCCCCGATCGTGAGCCGGATGCGGTCGTCGACAGGCGGGCCGAGGATCTGCTCCGCGGGGCCGCCCTGCCGCCGATAGCGGTAGGTCAGGACCGTGCCGGGTGCGACATTGGCGAGCTGCGGTCCCTCGAACAGGAGATCCGCCGCAGCCGGAGGCGCGCCTGCCGGGGCAGGGGCCTGCGCCAGGGCAGCGCCGGAGAGCGCGAGCCAGCACAATCCCGCCCCTGCCCAGGTCTTCACGCCGGCTCCTCCTGGCGGGCCGCTGCCGGCGCTCCGCCGATCACGCGGTAGCGGTAATCCGGCGCGACCTCGGTCGCCGCCTCGCTGACGGCCAGATCCTTGATCCGGGCATGCAGGGGCGACAGGGAACAGGCGGGGTCGGTCGCAGCCGCATCGCCGGCGAGCGCCAGCGCCTGGCACCGGCAGCCGCCCCAATCGAGCTCCCGCCGGTCGCAGCTCCGGCACGGCTCGGGCATCCAGTCGGTGCCCCGATACGCGTTGAAGGCGGGGGAGCGGTGCCAGATGTCGCCGAGCGAATGTTCTGTGACATGCCAGAATTCGAGGCCCGGGATCGTCTCGGCCGCGTGGCAGGGCAGCACCTTGCCGGCGGGCGTCACGTTCATCAGCCGCCGGCCCCAACCGCCGGCACAGGCCTTGGGGTACTTCGCGTAGTAATCCGGCACCACGAGATCGATCACCAGCCGCCCGGCCAGCCGCGCCCGCGCCGCCTCGACGGCCGCGATCGAGAGGGCTACATCCGCACGCGTCGGCATCAGGGCCGCCCGGTTCAGGTAGGCCCAGCCGTAATACTGGGTGTGCGCGATCTCGAGGCGCCTTGCCCCGAGCTCGACCGCGAGATCGATGATGGCCTGGACCTCGTCGATGTTGCCGCGGTGGATGACGGCGTTCAGCGTCAGCGGCAGACCGAGCTCGACGACCCGGCGGCCGAAGACGAGCTTCTGCTCCTGCGCGCCGCGCAGCCCCCCGATCCGCTCCGCCCGGGCCGCGTCCGCGGCCTGGACCGAGAGCTGGACGTGGTCGAGCCCCACATCGGCGAGCGGCTCCAGCTTCTGCAGCGCGCCGGCGACGCCGGACGTGATCAGGTTCGAATACAGGCCGAGCCGGGCGCAATGGCCCGTGATCTCGACGATGTCGGCCCGGGCCGTCGGCTCGCCGCCGGACAGGTGGATGTGCAGCACCCCGAGCTCCGCCGCTTCGCTCAGGACCCGCTGCCAGGTCGCCGTGTCGAGCTCGCCCGACCGGCGGTCGAGTTCGAGCGGGTTCGAGCAATAGGGGCAGCGGAGCGGGCAACGATGCGTCAGCTCGGCCAAAAGGCCGATCGGGGCCGGGACGGCAGGCGAGATCGCGTTCACGTTTCGAGCACGCGCTTGCTGGCGAGATCGCTCAGCATGGGCAGGATGTCGGCTTCGATCTCGGCCTTGTCGGCCGCGTACCGCGAGGCGAGCTCGCCGGCGATCTCGCCGATCGTCCGCTGTCCGTCGACGAGTTCGAGCACCGCGACCGCGACCTCGTCGAGGTCGAAGGTCCGCTCCGGCGCAAGCAGGACCTGGCTGTTCCGCACGGGGTCGAACCGCATGCGCACGCCGCGCGGCAGCCGCGGCACGCTGAGGGGCGTGAGGGCGCTCACGTCTCGCTCTCCGCGCCGGGCGCCCAGGCCCCCGGCGACGGGATCCCCGGCTCGACATAGGCGAAGTGCAGCGCATCGAGCTGCGCCCAGAGCACGTCCGTCTTGAACGTGAGGGCGCCCAAGACCTTCGCCTGCAGGTCCGGCGTGGTGGCGTGCTGCTTCACGTACTCGAGCGCGAAATCGGCGTCGCGCGGCGCCTGCGTCAGGCGCTTGTCGACATAGGCGAGCGTGTCCCGGGAGACGAAGTCGTAATTCGCCAGCATCCCGGCG
>JAQGJZ010000409.1 GCA_028290385.1 Enterovirga sp. | reverse complement strand
GCCTTCATCGCCGGCAGCAAAGTATGCCCGCCCGCGAGAAACGCGCCGTCGCCGCTGGCCGCGAACGCCGCAGCAGCCTCGCTCAACGAGGTCGCACGAACGAAAGCGAAATCATGCATCGGCCATTTCCTTCGCGCCCGCCGCGATGGCGCTGACGATGTTGCGGTAGCCGGTGCAACGGCACAGATTGCCTTCGAGCTCGTGGGCGATCACCGCCTCGCTGACGTCGCCGCCGTGGCGCTGGGCGATGCCGATGCCGGCGATGACCATGCCGGGGGTGCAGAATCCGCACTGCAGGCCATGATGCTCGCGGAACGCCGCCTGCATCGGGTGCAGGTCGGACCCATTCGCAAGCCCCTCGATGGTGAGAACGTCCGCGCCCTCGCATTGCAGGGCGAGGATCGTGCAAGCCTTGATCGCCTGGCCGTCCATATGGACCACGCAGGCGCCGCACTGGCTCGTGTCGCACCCGACATGCGTCCCGGTCAGCCGAAGATTTTCCCGCAGGAACTGAACCAGGAGCGTCCGCGGGTCGATCTCGCCCGAGACCGCCTTGCCGTTCACCGTCATCGATACGGACGCCATGTGTCTCTCCCCCGAGCCGCGGCCGGCCTCTGGCCGGAAATCTCAGCGGACCCGGCTCTTGCGAACTGTTCCGATGCAACATTGGCGGAGCCGCCGCGGCACGGTCAAGCTGCCATGCGGGCCAGGCGGGTTCGACGAGTGCCGCATGGCCCGGCAATACGGCCGCTCCGGTTGCGGCGCCCCCCGCCCGCGACCATCTTGAGGCCATCGGGCGATCGTCGCCCAAACCTGCAGCTGAGCGCACAATGAGCGTCCTCGACCTCTTCCGCCGCGACAACCCGCCGGAGACCAACCGCAGCGCCGTTCCCGAGCGCTCGCCGTCCGGCTTCGACCTGCGCCCGCCCTCGCCCGACCAGCGGGCCAGCCTCGAGGCGGATCTCTCGCCCGAGGAGAAGCGGGTTCTCCTGCACCACGGCACGGAGGCGCCGTTCTGCGGCGGACTTCTCGGCAACAAGGAGGAGGGCGTTTATTGCTGCCGGGAATGCGGGCTGCCCCTCTTCGAGGCGCGCACGAAATTCGAAAGCGGCACCGGCTGGCCGAGCTTCTACGCGCCGTTCGACGAGAGCCACGTGCTCGCCGTCGAAGACCGCAGCTACGGCATGGTGCGCATCGAGACCCGCTGCACCCGCTGCGGCAGCCACCAGGGCCATGTCTTCCCGGATGGGCCCGCGCCCACGCGCCTGCGCTACTGCATCAACTCGGTGTCGCTGGAATTCGTGCCGGACGGGCAGCCGCTGCGCGATCCGCTCGGTCGCGGCGACAGCATCCAGAGCTAGGTGAGAGGCGGCCGGGAGCCTTGACGCGCCCCGGCCGGCGCTCCACAGGATCGGGCTCTTTCCCGTCCATCTCAGCCGAGGAGCGCCGCCCCGTGAGCGAGGCGAACACGACCGTCTTGACGCTGTCCTGCCGCAACCGCCCCGGCATCGTGGCCGCGGTGTCGGCCCAGCTCTTCCAGGCCGGCTACAACATCCTCGACGCCCAGCAATTCGACGACGTCGAGACCGGGCTCTTCTTCATGCGGGTGGTCTTCAACCCGGCCCGCTCCGCGACGGCCCAGGACGATCTCGCGGCCAGCTTCTCCCGCGTTGCGGACGAGTTCGGGATGACGTGGTCGCTGCGCGACGCGGGAGCGAAGCGCCGGGTGATGATCCTGGTGTCGCGCTTCGACCATTGCCTGGCCGACCTGCTGTATCGCTGGCGCATCGGCGAATTGCCGGCCGAGATCACCGGCATCATCGCCAATTACCCGCGCGACTCCTACGCGCACCTGGATTTCGGGGACATCCCGTTCCACCACCTGCCCGTCCGCCGCGACACCAAGATGGAGCAGGAAGCGCAGATCTGGGAGCTCGTCCGGCAGACCGGGACGGATCTCGTGGTCCTCGCCCGCTACATGCAGATCCTGTCCGACGGGCTCGCCGCGAAGCTGGCCGGCCGCTGCATCAACATCCACCACTCGTTCCTGCCCGGCTTCAAGGGCGCCAAGCCCTACCATCAGGCGCACGAGCGCGGCGTGAAGCTGATCGGCGCGACCGCCCATTACGTCACGAGCGACCTCGACGAAGGCCCGATCATCGAGCAGGACGTCGAGCGGATCAGCCACCGCGACACGCCGGAGGACCTGATCCGCAAGGGGCGGGACATCGAGAGGCGCGTGCTCGCGCGCGCCGTCCGCCACCACCTGGAGGATCGCGTCCTCCTCAACGGCCGCAAGACCGTCGTCTTCACCGATTGAGGGCCAGCCAGAGGCCGCCGGAACCCGGCGGCCTCGCTGACGTGCTTTAGCCCTGCGGCCCGCCGGCCATCCCCTGCATCCGCGTGAGCTGGGCGATGTGCAGCCGCAGCAGCGGCAGCGCGCCACGCGCGACGCGGCGCAGCGCCGGATCGTCGCCGTTCTGCGCGTAGTTGCTGTGGATCGCGTAGGCCTCGTGGTGCCCCATCAGCTGGGTCTGCACGAACAGGGCGTCGTATTGCGGGCCGGCGGCGGTGCTCTGGATCCGGGCGATCATGTCCGCCTTCTGCGCATCGCTCGTCATCGGGACGGGCTGGCCACCCATGCCGAGCAGCGTGCCCGCGGCGCCGGCGGCTGCCCCGGCGACCATGAACGGGGCCGCAACCAGCCCGCCGACCAGCCCGCCGGGCGGCATCCCGGCCGCAGCTCCCGCCATCAGGCCGGGAGGCGTGCTCGCGCTCAGCTTGTCCGTCAGGGTCACCTGCTCGACCACCTCGGCGCGGGAGAACTTCTTCACACGCGGGTCCTGGGTCTTGGCGTATGCGTCCCGCGCCGTTTCCTCCAGCAGCATGCCGCCCTTGGCGGCCATGGCGAGATACATCGGTGCGGGGATGGCGCCCGGGGCGGGGGCCGGCTGAGCGACGGTGTGCGTGATGGCGAGCGGCGAGGTCGCGAGCAGCAGGCCCGCAAGGAACTGGCGGCGATACATGTGACACGGCTCCGATTGGATGGTCGCAGCGACGCGACGGCGCCGAGCCAATCCGCCCCGCTTGCGCAGGTTCCCGGCCGAGATCAGAGCAGGAACAAAGGTCCGCTAGCGCACGTCGGCGGACGAGGCTGACGGGACGATTTCCGCCTCTGCCCGTAAGTCGGATCCGGCCGTAGCCGTCTTGCGGCGGGCCTCCTCCCCGGTCGGGACAGGCGGCAATCCAGCCATGGCGCTGATGCGCTCGCGCTCCTCGCGGGAGAGCTTCGAGCCCTCGAGGGAGGTGAACTCCTCGCGCGCATGCGGCGCAGGCCCGCTTCCCTCGAAGACCAGCACCTTGCCCTTGATCACCACGATGTCGCCCGGCCTGAGCGTCGGGTCATCGAGAAACCAGTTCGGGTTCGTCGCGGGATCGACGTTGAGCGGCGCCGACGGCTGCACCGGCTGCGGCCTGCGCGCCACCGCCCGCTCGCGCCGGGGCTTTTGCCGGCGCGGACGAACGGTCAGGCTGAGGCCGCCCCGCCCCATTTCGGCTGCGGCAGGCGCCGCGCGAGATGGTCGGGATGGCTCCGGCTGGGCGCCGAAGGCCGCCCCGATCGCGTCGAACAAACTCGCCGCGTGGGCGCATCCCACGCCGAACAGCGGCCCCGACAGCGCTGCGGCAAGTACGAGATTTCGGAGGGGCCGGTGGTTGCGCATGGCGAACCTGGAGGTGCGAAGGCACGGACAGCACCGATGAAGCTCGGCTGTTCCCGCCCGTCAATCGCAAGCCGGCAACGTGGTTTCCGCCGGCCCCGGACGGCTTCGCACAGGTTCAGCCCGGACCGGCGCTCGGGCCTAGAATCGGCCCTGCCTGAGCGGCCAGCGCGGGGCGCACGAGGCTGGCGGGCGCGCGGAACACGCGGCCCCGACGCCGCCCTGGCGTTTTCCAAAACGTCTCGGAGCGGGCGATCGCCGGGGACGGCAAGCGCCCGCCACAGCCGCTAGGCGATCAGATCCCACTCCGATCCGACGGCACCGATCGTCGTGTAGGTCGCGTGCCCGTCCACCACTTCGAGCTCCTGCAGCCATCCGCCCCCGTCGGCCGCAACCCGGTGCATGAGGGCGCCGTCCCGGCCATCGCCGTCGAAATCGCCGGCGCCAACGAACTCCCATTCCGGCCCGACCGCACCGATCGTCGTGTACGCGGCTGTGCCGTTGGTCACGCTGACCGCCTGAATGGTGTGGCTGCCGGTGTTGTAGATCAGGAAGTCGTCGCGGGAATCGCCCACGAAATCGCCGCTCGCCAGCAGCTTCCACTCCGTCCCGACCTGACCGATCGCCGTGTAGACGGCGCGACCTTCGACCACCTCGACCACCGTCATGTCGTGGCTGCCGAGGCTGTACATGACGAAGCCGTCCCGACCCGTACCGAGGAAGTCGCCGCTGACGCCGTTGCGGTTCGCCAGCTCGCCGCTCGCGTCGGTGCGGCCGAACAGCCACTCGGACCCGATGCTGCCGATCTGGCTGTACTGGAGCCCGCCGGCATCCGAGACCGATGCGAGGCTCAGCGTGCCCGCGCTGTTGCGCATCAGGAGGTCCGCCCGGCCGTCGCCCGTGTAGTCCGCGCTGCCCTGGAACAACCATTCGGCCCCGACCGCCCCGACAACGTGAGTGGCGGTTTGCCCATCGGCGCGGCCAAGCCGGATCTCGTGGCTGCCGGCGCTGTGGATCAGGAATTCCGAAGCCGGCCCGCCATCGAACTGACCGAAGCCGATCAGATCCCACTCCGCCCCAAAACCGCCGACGCCTTTGTAGGAGGTGGAGCCGGATGCCACGGTGCCGGCTGCGATGCTGGCGCCGTTATGCATGACGAGATCGACAATCCGCGCCTCGCTCGGCCCGTAGATCGCCTCGATACCGAAGATGTCGGACAGGGTGAGCCCCGCAAAATCCGGCTCGAGCAGGGTATTCATGATCGCCAGGCGCTCGTCGTAATGATCGAGCCCGATGGCGTGCCCCACCTCGTGCAGCGCCACGGCGAGCAGGCTGGCACCGCTGTCGCTCAGCACCGCGTTGCCGGCCGTATGCCATCCCTCCGCGCTGTCGAACGTCACGGTCGCCGAAAGAAACGACGCGCCGATATACGAATAATCCGCCCGCCCGAGCACATTGTTCGGGCCGTCGATCGCCGCGACCCGGATGTCGATATCCGACTCAGCCAGCGAGCCCACCTGACGGAAAGAAATGTTGCCGTAGGCCGCCCAATCGTCGAACGCGGTGTTGAGGGAGGCGGCGAAAAAGGCCGGCACCGAAGCGTCCACCGCCCATGTAACCGTGCTGCCCGGCGTGCCGAACGTCGGCAAACCCCACTTCTGCCCCTCGAGGAGGTAATCTGCCATCTAAAGCTCCCTTCAGGGTGCGTTCGTTGCTGTTCGGATTCCTCCGCTAGCCAGGGCGCCATTAAGCCCCCTGAACGCGAACCCGCGCTTTCTAGCGCTCGCTCACAAAGCGGAAAGGATGTTGCGCGGCGGGCTCATTCCGACGCGGAAATCGGCAGCCCGCGGCCGAGCCCGACCGGCCGCATGTCGCGGGGTGACGCCGAGCCAAAATCGGGGATCGTAATGCCGGGACGCAGCACCGGCCGAGGGGCCTTCAGCCCCCCATCGCGCACGGCCTCAGGCGCTGTGCTCCGTGCACAGGCAGGACCTCGCGACATTCTGCAGAAGGCTAACTTTCTGGCGCTGAACAGCTTTCCAGAAAATTGGTGCCCAGGAGAGGACTCGAACCTCCACGGCTTTCACCACTGGTACCTGAAACCAGCGCGTCTACCAATTCCGCCACCTGGGCCCGCCGCGAACGACGTGCCGCTCGTTTAGGGAAGCCGGGCCGGCGCGTCAATGCATGTTCGTTTGAAAATCCGCGCATCTGGCGTGCTCGGCCGCATCGCGCCCGGGCCGGGGGTCGGCCAGCGCACGCATGTATGCGCGTGCGCGCGTGGGGGTGAAATGCACCGTCCCAGCCATTACATAGAGACTCGATTCGACACCCTTCAAGCGTTCGCGCGCGCCCCCGTTCCGGTGGGCCGCGAAGGATCATCATGGCCGAACCCGCCCGCAAGCTGCCCGACGCCGAATACGGCGCGGACTCGATCAAGGTCCTCAAGGGCCTCGATGCCGTCCGCAAGCGCCCGGGCATGTATATCGGCGACACCGACGACGGCTCGGGCCTGCACCATATGGTGTACGAGGTCGTCGACAACGCGATCGACGAGGCGCTGGCGGGCCATGCCGACCTGGTCACGGTGGCGCTGAACGCCGACGGCTCGTGCACCGTCTCCGACAACGGCCGCGGCATCCCGACCGGGATCCACGCCGAGGAAGGCGTGTCGGCGGCCGAGGTCATCATGACCCAGCTGCACGCCGGCGGAAAATTCAACAACACGGACGAAAGCGGAAACGCCTACAAGGTGTCGGGCGGCCTGCACGGGGTCGGCGTCTCGGTCGTCAACGCCCTGTCCGAGTGGCTGCGCCTGCGCATCTGGCGCGGCGACGAGGAGCATTCCATGGAGTTCCGCCACGGCGACCCCGTGGCGCCGCTCGCGGTTGTCGGGCCGTCGAACGGCCGGCGCGGCACGGAGGTGTCGTTCCTGCCCTCCACCGGGACCTTCACGCTCGTCGAGTTCGACTTCCCCACGCTCGAGAAGCGCCTGCGCGAGCTGGCCTTCCTGAATTCCGGCGTGCGCATCGTGCTGACCGATGCCCGCCACGCCGACGTGAAGACCGAGGAGCTGCTGTATGAGGGCGGCATCGAGGCCTTTGTGCGCTATCTCGACCGCTCGAAGACGCCGCTCCTCGACAAGCCCATCGTGGTCCACGCCGAGCGCGACGGCATCTCGGCCGAGGTCGCGCTGTGGTGGAACGATTCGTTCTACGAGACGGTGCTCTGCTTCACGAACAACATCCCGCAGCGGGACGGCGGTTCCCACCTCACCGGCTTTCGCGGAGCCCTGACCCGGCAGGTGAACGGCTATGCCGAAAGCTCGGGCGCTACCAAGAAGGAGAAGGTGACGCTCACGGGCGACGATTGCCGCGAGGGCCTGACTGCCGTCGTGTCCGTGAAGGTGCCGGACCCCAAATTCTCGTCGCAGACCAAGGACCGCCTCGTGTCGTCCGAGGTGCGGCCGGTCGTGGAGAGCATCCTCAACGAGGGCCTCTCCACCTGGCTCGAGGAGCATCCCTCGGAGGCCCAAAAGGTCGTCGCCAAGGTCATCCGCGCCGCCCAGGCGCGCGAAGCGGCCCGCAAGGCGCGCGAGACCATCCGCAAGGACCCGCTCGGCCTCGCCTCGCTGCCGGGCAAGCTGGCCGATTGCCAGGAGCGCGACCCGGCGAAGTCGGAGCTGATCCTGGTCGAGGGCGACTCGGCCGGCGGCTCGGCCAAGCAGGGGCGCGACCGCTCCTTCCAGGCCGTGCTGCCGCTGCGCGGCAAGATCCTGAACGTCGAGCGCGTCCAGCCCGGGCGCATGCTGGGCTCCGAGCAGATCGGGACGTTGATCACCGCGCTCGGGGTCGGCATCGACGTCGCGGGCAAGAAGGACGACGACGGCCGCACGACGCGCGGCGTCAGCTTCAACATCGACAGCCTGCGCTACCACCGCATCATCATCATGACCGACGCGGACGTGGACGGGGCGCATAACCGCACCCTCCTGCTCACGTTCTTCTACCGCCAGATGCCCGACCTGATCGACCGCGGGCACCTCTACATCGCCCAGCCGCCGCTCTACAAAGCCTCGCGCGGCAAGAGCCACCTGTACTTGAAGGACGAGCGCGCGCTCGAGGATTACCTCATCGAGGGCGGCATCGACGGCGCCGTTCTCCGGCTCGAAGGCGGCCACGAATTCGGCGGGGCGCAGCTGCGATCCCTCATCGACGAGGCGCGCGGCATCCGGAGCGTCGTCGCGTCGCTGCACAGCCGCTACAATCGCGGCGCCGTCGAGCAGGCCGCCATCGCGGGCGCCCTGCGGCCCGAGATCGCCGAGGATCCCGAGCGCGGCCCGGCCGCCGCGATGGCGATCGCGGCGCGGCTGGATCTGCGGGCGGACGAGCTGGAGCGCGGCTGGACCGGCGAGGTGGCCGAAGGCGGCTACGTGCTCACCCGGACCGTGCGCAGCGTGAAGCAGGTGCTCAACCTCGACCACAGCCTCGTCGCCTCGCAGGAAGCCCGCAGGCTCAGCGAGCGGGCAACCGCCTTGGCGGAGGTCTACGGCCAACCGGCGACGCTGGTCCGCAAGAGCGAGGACACGCCGATCTTCGGCCCGCTCTCCTTGTTCGATGCCGTCATGGCGTTCGGCCGCAAGGGCATCACGCTGCAGCGCTACAAGGGCCTGGGCGAGATGACCGCGCAGCAGCTCTGGGAAACGACGCTGGATCGCGAGGTCCGCACGCTCCTCCAGGTGCGCGTGAAGGATGCCGAGGATGCCGGCGACCTGTTCACCAAGCTGATGGGCGAGGTCGTGGAGCCGCGGCGCGAGTTCATCCAGGAGAACGCGCTCTCGGTCGCCAATCTCGACGTGTGAGCCCCGCAGGGCTGCACCGAGGACCGTACGGAGCCTGACGATACGGCGCGAGTGGAAACGTGGCAGCCCTCTGGCGTTCAGCGAACACACGATCCGCTAGAGGTGCTGCCCTGTCTCCGAATCCAGGCTTTTTCCCGCAGGCTCATGCGCGGCTGGCACCGCCCTGGCGCGGCGTCGCCCGGATGGCCACCGCGCTGGCGCTGCTCGTTGCCGCAGGCGGGGAGCTCGCCGCGCAGGAGCGGAAGGACTCGATCGCGGGCGTCTGGTCGCGGGATTTCGACACCTGCTCACTGACGGTCGACGAGGACGAAGCCCGGATCACGGTCGAGGGCGACGAGGTCAGGGACTACACCGAGACCTGCCGCATCCTGAGCCAATCGCCCCGGCAGGACCGTTCGGTGCTGATGCTGCTCCAGTGTCCGACCTCGCGCGGGGCCAGCACGATGCGGGTGTTCCGCAAGTCGCAGGACAGCGCCGTCTTCTATCTGCCGGAGAACAAGCGGCCGCGCTCGCGCGACGTGATCCGCTGCCCGCAGGTCGCGGCGGCGGCGGCGCCGGTCGAGCCTGGGCCGAACGAGGCCTGGACCAAGATTCGGGAGCCGCGCCGGCTGATCAAGCTCTGGCTGGATGCGCGCCAGCGCTGCCGGTCGGAGGTCTCGGTGGCCCGGGAGGAATCCTGCACCGAGCGCAAGCAGATCGGCGCCCTGCTCCGCTCCATGAGCCTGTGCCACTTCACGCGAGGCTCGCGCGAGGGCTGGCGGGCCTGTTCCTCCAGGGGCTGACGACGCCTAAGCGATCCCTGGGAGGTCACGGCTGAGGCCCTTCTCGAGCAGCCGGGCCTCGTAGTCGCGCATGATCTCCGTTTGCCGCTCCCCGATGTCGAGCAGGAACGGCCAGCTGTAGATCCCGCTGGAATGGGCGTCGTCGAAGGTCAGGCGGACGGCGTAATTGCCCACGGGGTCGATCCGCAAGATGCGGACGCTGCGCTTGCCGCCCACCAGCTTGCGCTCGCTCGGGCCATGGCCCTGCACCTCGGCCGAAGGGCTCTCGACGCGCAGGAGCTCGGCCGGGATCTCGACCCGCCGCCCGTCCTCGAACGTGATCGCCAGTTGGCGCTTGTCGCCGACAAGCCGGATCTCGCTCGGCCAGGGATCGGGGGTGCTCACGGAAACGTCCTTTCGGCCGACATTTACGGCAGGGGTGCTTCACCCTACATTAGGGCGGACGGCCCGCTCTCGGAACCGGCTTCCCCCATGTCCTCCATGATTTCCCAGCCCGGCGGGGTCGGCAGCCGCGCCAACCTGATCGACCCCTTCGGACGGCACGTGACGTATCTGCGCCTGTCGGTGACGGATCGGTGCGACCTTCGCTGCGTGTATTGCATGGCGGAGGACATGACCTTCCTGCCGAAGCGCGACCTGCTCACGCTCGAGGAACTGGACCGGGTCTGCACCGCCTTCATCCGCAAGGGTGTTCGCAAGCTGCGCATCACGGGCGGCGAGCCGCTGGTGCGGCGCGACATCATGAGCCTGTTCCGGTCGCTGTCGCGCCATATCGAGGCGGGCTCGCTGGAGGAACTGACCCTCACGACGAACGGCACCCTGCTCGAGCGGTTTGCCGCCGAACTCGCCGAATGCGGCGTGCGGCGCATCAACGTGTCGCTGGACTCGCTCGACCCCGAGCGGTTTCGGCGCATCACCCGGCGCGGCGATCTCGGCCAGGTGCTCCGAGGCCTCGACGCGGCCCAACGCGCCGGCATGAGGGTCAAGCTCAACGCCGTCGCCCTGAAGGGCGTCAACGAGGACGAGATCGAGTCCATGGTCGCCTGGGCGCATGGGCGCGGCATGGACCTGACCTTCATCGAAGTCATGCCCATGGGCGACATCCAGCCCGAGCGCATCGACCAGTTCATGCCGCTGTCGATCGTGCGCGAACGGCTGGCCGAGCGCTACACTCTGTCGGACACGAGCGAGCGCACGGGCGGGCCAGCCCGCTATGTCCGGGTGGCCGAAACGGGCGGCCGCATCGGCTTCATCACGCCGCTGACGCACAATTTCTGCGAATCCTGCAACCGCGTGCGCCTCACCTGCACGGGCCAGCTCTTCATGTGCCTCGGCCAGGAGGATGCGGCGGATCTGCGCGAGGCGATGCGCGG
>JAQGJZ010000389.1 GCA_028290385.1 Enterovirga sp. | reverse complement strand
CGACGGCACCCATTCCTTCGTGATCGAGCAGGGCTACGAGATGGGCCGGCCGAGCCAGATCGACCTGCAGATCGTCATCGAGAACGGGGCGCTCGCCTCGGCCGAGATCGGCGGCGGTGCGGTTCTCGTCTCCGAGGGCGAGATCGAGGCGTGAGCGAGCTGTTCCGGGTCGCACGCGTCGAGGCCCGGCTCGTCCCTTATCGCTGGGCCTGGGCGGAGGAGCAGGCCGCGGCGATCGCGGCCAACTGGGAGCGGCGGCGGGCCAAGACCCCGGCGATCTTCAACGGCCGGGTGCTCATGGTGGCGGACACCCGCCGCGCCGGGGAGGTGCTCGAAGCCGAGTTCTTCAGGACGGACTACGCCAATCTCCTCGGCTGGAACGACATGGGCCAGCCTGATCCGACCGTCGCGAATGGCTTTGCCATGGGCGCGCTGCGGACGGCGGACGGCGCCTTCATTCTCGGGCGCATGGGCGAGCACACGGCCAATGCCGGCCGGCTCTACTTTCCCTGCGGCACGCCGGACCTGTCCGACGTGACGGACAGGGGAGAGGTCGATCTCGCGGGCAGCCTCGTTCGCGAGATCGAGGAGGAGACCGGCCTCCGGAGCGACGAACTCGCGATCGAGCCCGGCTGGACGATCGTCCGCGCGGAAGGGCTGCTCGCCTTTATGCAGGTCGCCCGGCTCCGGATGGATGCCGAGGCGGCCCGGGTGCGCGTGCTCGCCCATCTGGCGGCCGATCCGAAGCCGGAACTCGCCGGCATCCAGATCGTCCGCTCGCTCCGGGATCTCGGCGATGCGCCGGTTCCGGCCGTCGTGCCGGCCTTCCTCCGCGACGCGTTCCGGGACGGCTAGCGGTAGCCGAACCGGCTCTTCGCGGAAGCGACGAGCGCGCGCGCCTCGCCATCCCGTCCCGCTGCGCAGGCGGTTTCCGCCCGGCCGAGATCGGCGCTCGCGCGGGTATAGACGCTCTGGCCGACATTGCCCGTATCGACGTCGTTCTTCAGCACGGCCTTGAACTGGGCGATGTCGCCCGCGCAGCCCGAGCCCTCCGGCAGGCGGGCGCTGCTCGGCGTAGCGGCCACGGAAGGCGGGGGCGCGGCCGTCTGATTGCAGCCGGCGAGCAGCAGGGATGAGAAGAGGGCCGCCGCAACTGCGCTCGCCCGATGATGCCGCTTGCTCGTCATTCTCTGCACGCCTCGTGATGCCTGCCTGGTCGCATTCGCGCCGCTTCCGGGCGGGGTGTCTGATCGCCCCCGTATCCACGGCGGCCGCGCGTTCGTCCAGCGTTCGAACGGAGTTCGGCCCTGCGGAGAGCCGCGGAGAAGCGCCGCGCTTCAGCGCATCGCATCCGGCCCGCAGACGCGCTAAACCGGTCAGGATAGGGAGCCGCTCATGACCGATCGCCAGAACCGCCGCGTCCTTCTCGCGAGCCGCCCCGAGGGTGAGCCGAAGCCGGAGAACTTTCGCCTGGAAACGGCACCCGTGCCCCAGCCGCACGAGGGCGAGGTCTTGATCCGGACGCGCTGGCTCTCGCTCGATCCCTATATGCGCGGCCGCATGAGCGCGGCGAAATCGTATGCCACCCCGGTCGAGGTCGGCGCTGTGATGGAGGGCGGCACGGTCGGCGAGGTCGTGGCCTCGCGCAACAACGCCTTTCGGGAAGGGGACATGGTTCTCGGCCATTCCGGCTGGCAGGATTACGCCGTGTCGGACGGGCAGGGGCTGCGTCGGCTCGACCCCGCGCACGGGCCCGTCCAGACCGCGCTCGGCGTGCTCGGGATGCCGGGCATGACGGCCTATACGGGCCTTCTCACCATCGGCCAGCCCAAGGCGGGCGAGACGGTGGTCGTCGCGGCCGCGACCGGCCCGGTCGGCTCGGCCGTCGGGCAGATCGCGAAGATCAAGGGTGCGCGCGCGGTCGGCATCGCGGGCGGCGCCGAGAAGGTGAAGCTGCTCACCGAGGCCTTCGGGTTCGATGCGGCGATCGACCACCGCGCACCGGACTTTGCCGAGCAGCTCGCGGCCGCGTGCCCGGACGGGATCGACGTGTATTTCGAAAATGTCGGCGGCAGGGTGTGGGATGCGGTCTTCCCGCTGCTCAACGATTTCGCGCGCATCCCCGTCTGCGGCATCGTCTCCCACTACAACGACACGGAGCTTCCGCCCGGGCCCGACCGGACGCCGCAGCTGATGGGCGCGGTGTTGCGCAAGCGCCTGACGCTGCGCGGCTTCATTGTCTGGGATTTTGCCTCCCAGGCGCGCGACTTTGCCCGCGACATGGGCGCGTGGCTGCAGGAGGGCCGCGTGCGCTACCGCGAGGACGTGGTCGAGGGGCTGGAGAACGCGCCCGCCGCCTTCATGGGGCTGCTGAAAGGCAAGAACCTCGGCAAGCTTCTGGTGAAAGTCGCCTGATCGCGGCGCAGTCGATCTCCGCCTTTGCTCCGATCCGATCTTGCGGGGGCAGGGGAAGGCGAGTATCCGGGGAATGTCCCGGGCCCGTTCGGCCCGGCTGGAGCCGCACCGTGACCCGTTTCGGGACCGGACATCGCCAAGACGGAGCCGCCCTCGAGGCCGGCCTGTCCGCGCGCGCGCTCCTTATCGGGCTCCTTTCGCTTATCAGCCCCTGAGGGCCGGCTGGGCTTCGTGTCCGGGCGCTCAGGGGTGTGACGGAACCCGAGTGCGCCGCGGCGCGTGAACCCAGCTTACGAAGGCCCCACCGATGACCATCATTCACCCGACGACCAAGGACCGCGTCGTCATCTTCGACACGACACTGCGCGATGGCGAGCAATGCCCCGGCGCCACCATGACGTTCGAGGAGAAGCTCGCGGTCGCCGATCTCCTCGACGAGATGGGCGTCGACATCATCGAGGCGGGCTATCCGGCGGCCTCGAACGGCGATTTCGAAGCCGTGTCCGAGATCGCCCGCCGCACCAAGCGCGCCGTGGTCGCCGGGCTCGCCCGCACGGCGCCGAACGACATCGACCGGGCCGGCGAGGCCGTGCGGCACGCGCTGCGGCCGCGCGTCCACACCTTCGTGTCCACCTCGCCCGTGCACATGAAGTACAAGTTGCAGAAGACGGCCGACCAGGTGCTGGAGATGTCGGTCGCGGCGGTCACCCGCGCGCGGAATTTCGTCGCCGATGTCGAGTGGTCGGCGGAGGACGGCACCCGCACGGAGATCGACTTCCTGTGCCGCTGCGTCGAGGCCGTGATCAAGGCGGGCGCCACCACGATCAACATCCCGGATACGGTCGGCTACACGACGCCCGACGAGTACCGCACCCTGTTCC
>JAQGJZ010000378.1 GCA_028290385.1 Enterovirga sp. | reverse complement strand
TCTGGTTGAAGCAGCTGTGCTGGAATTCGACCAGCCCGACCTCGGGGCGCGACTTCGATTCGCGCTTGGACAGAACCTTGGTTTCCGTCCGAAGCGTGTCGCCGTGAAAGACGGGCTTGGGAAACGTCACCTCGCTCATGCCGAGATTGGCGACCGTGGTGCCGAGCGTCGTGTCGTACACCGTCATGCCGACCATGATGCCGAGCGTGTAGAGCGAATTGAAGATGCGCTGGCCGAACTCGGTCTTTTCCGCGAAATGCGCATCGATGTGCAGCGGCTGCGGGTTCATCGTGAGCAGGCTGAACATGGTGTTGTCCATCTCCGTCACGGTGCGGGTGAGCGGATGCCTGAACGCCTGCCCCACCGCGAATTCCTCGTAATGCAGTCCCGCCATCGTCGCCTCTCCTGATCCTCGGTCCGGTCTTCGCCGCGCCTGCCGAGCTTATGCGCCCGAGCGGCCGGGGTGTGAGCCCCAGTTCGCTGATCGAATAAACGATCTCGGCCCGCCCCATGCGCCTGCACCAGGACGTGAACGTTCCACCAGCAACGAACGAGGTCACCGGTCGTTATGGAGCAAGCTGCCATCCCGAGCGGCCGGACGGGGCGCGTCCATCGAAGCTGCCCTGAGAGACAAGACCATGAGGAAACACCTTCTCGCCGCAGCCTCGGTGGCTGTTGGCCTCGCTGTTGCGACATCGTCTTTCGCGCAATCCGGGACCGGCGCTAGCGGGACTGCACCCGGAGTGGCCCCGTCAGGTGGGATGAGCGGAACGGGCGGTGCAGCGGGCATGACCAGGGGCAACGCGCCCGTTGGTGGGGCAGCTATGACACAACAGGGTGGCGTGGAGCGGAGCACCATGGCTGCGCCGACGCGCAAGGCCCGCAAAGCCAAGAAGTCCCGTCGTAGCCGCTCGATGTGATTAGGCGCCGGGGCAAGCCCCCGGCCTGAGATCCAGCCCGCTCGGCTCCCGTCGAGCGGACTTTTCGGCCTTTGGACCTGGCCCCCTGCTCAGGGGCGGGAGGTTCGCGGCCGGGCTCCGCACGCTTTGGCGCGTGCGCCGTGCTCGCAGCCCCGTTCGGGCCTGCAACTGGACGAATCTCGGGCGAAGACGTGCTTGTGCCAGAAGCCGCGGAGGGGAGGGTGCACGTAGTGCGACGCTGGTTTCGTCCAGCGCGTCCGGGCCGGGCACAAAAAAGCCCGCCAAGCCGGTGGCCTGCGGGCTAGGTTCGTTGGCTGGGGGACGAGGATTCGAACCTCGACCAACGGAGTCAGAGTCCGCTGTTCTACCGTTAAACTATCCCCCAACGGGGCTGCCGGGCAGCCCGGGATCCGGTCTCGCGAGAGAAGGGATCCGCGCTCCGGCTCGGGAGCCGGTGCGTTGATGGGGGTCAGATAGGGCCGAAACGGCGGCCGGTCAACGCCTTTGGTGCAGCCTCGAGAGCATACCGGTCTCCACCACCGCGCCGCCTCGCCTCGGGCGCTCCCGGCCGCCCCGGCCGGGTGCTACCGGGCCCGGTCGATCATCTCCATGATCTCGGCGTGCAGCGCCGAGCTGGGCGCCAGCAGGTCGTCGATCACGTCGAAATGGTTGCGGCCGGGGATGTCGAGGATTTTGGGGTTGAGGTCGCTCCAGCCCGCGGCGAGGTCCGCCGATTGCCGGTGGAATTCGGCCGATTCCGCGCCGCCGACGGCCAGGGTCAGGGGTGCGCGCGAGCGCCAGGGCTTGCCGAACAGGCTGAGCTCGGCTGCCTGGGCGAGGTCGAGGCCGATCGTCTCGTTCATGGTGGTGTCGAGCAACGGGGCGAGCGAGAACACGCCCGAGATCGGCACGCAGCCGACGAGCGGATCTTCGGGCAGGCCGTAATCGTCCCAGGCCGTCGCGAGGTGCAGGGCGGACAGGTAGCCGCCGGCGGAATGCCCGGTCACGACGAGGCGCCGGCGCTCGGCCGGGGTGAGCACATCGACAAACAGGGTCGCGAAGGCCGTCCGCGTCGCTTCGACGATGCGGGCGAGGGGGACGTCCGGCGTGAGCGGGTAGTTGAGAATCGCGACGGAGAGGCCGAAGCGCAAAAACCCGTCAGCCACCCAGGAAAAATCATCCTTGGAGAAGGCGCGCCAATAGCCGCCGTGGATAAACAGCACGGTGCCGCGGGCCTTCTCGGCCCGGAACAGGTCGATCACCTCGCGCGGATGCGCGCCGTAGCGGATCTCCTCCGTAGGCGGGCGGCGTCGCCGCGTTTCCGCGGCGCGGGTCGGCCAGGCTTCGTAGATGCGGGCTGCGTCGGGCACGAGAATGCGCGGGTTGTATTCGCGCTCCGCCCAGTCGCGATCACCTTCGGCCATGGCTTGCAGCTCCGTTCGCAGCCGCCATAGCGCCCGGCCAAGCACCGCGTCGAGCATCTTGCGCCTCCGCCGGCCCGCGGGAGCTTCTGCGATGGGGCCGGGTGAGACGCCGAGGCCTATCGTCGCGAGCGGCTGGCTCCGTGGTCGGCCTGCTCGGGCGTTTGGGCATGCTGCAGGCGCGAGACGACACCTGTGGCGCATAAGGCACAACGTAAGCGGGCGGCGGCTGCTAGGTCAGGCGATCCGATTCAGACCCGCGCATACCTGCATGACCACCCGACGCGTCCTGCTCGGCCTTCTGGCCGGGCTGCCCCTCGCCGCCTGCCAGACGCAACAGATGGCGGCGCTTCCGCCGCAATCCGCGCCCGAGACCGATTTCGACCGGTGGTACATCGGCACCGTCAAGGACGAGCCGCACGACTACTACCTCGTCAATCGCAAGCTCATGAAGCCGGAGCTGCAGCGCCAAGTGGTGCCGTATTCCGGCGGGCACCGCCCCGGCACGATCGTGGTCGATATCGACGAGCGCTTTCTCTACCTCGTCCAGGAAGACGGGACGGCGCTGCGCTACGGCGTCGGCGTCGGTCGCCAGGGCTTTTCCTGGAAGGGCACGGCGACCGTCGGCCGGAAGGGCAAGTGGCCGAGCTGGAATCCGACCAGCACGATGGTCAGCCTGAAGATCGCGTCGGCCGGTGTGCGGGATTCTGGGATCGACAACCCGCTCGGGGCGCGCGCGCTCTACCTCTACCAGGGTAACCGCGACACGTTGTTCCGCATCCATGGCACGAACGAGCCGTGGTCGATCGGCGAGCAGGTCTCCTCCGGCTGCATCCGCATGCTGAACGAGGACATCGTCGATCTGTACGAGCGCGTGCCGGTCGGGGCGACCGTGCTCGTCAGGCGCGGCGGCCGTTCACGGGTGTGACGCAAGGCCCTTGTGTCGAGAAAGTGGCACGCGGGGCAGCGGTTTGTCTTGAAGGGCTCAGCTACGGGCCTATATCGGACATGTCACGGGAGGACGGCGCCGGTCGCGTCCGAGGACCTGCGGGCGTGCTTCTCCCATTCACCACGTTGAACAGAGCCATGGACCGGGCTGCCTCACGAGGGGCCCGGTGGTCTGCTTAAGGAACGAGGGATCCCCCCATGGGTAAAGTGATCGGTATCGACCTCGGCACCACGAATTCCTGCGTCGCAGTGATGGAGGGGTCGCAGCCGAAGGTCATCGAGAATGCCGAAGGCGCGCGGACGACTCCGTCCATCGTCGCCTTCACGGATGACGGCGAGCGGCTCGTCGGCCAGCCGGCCAAGCGCCAGGCGGTCACGAACCCCGACCGCACCTTCTTCGCCATCAAGCGCCTGATCGGCCGTCCCTATGACGACCCGATGACGCAGAAGGACAAGGGGCTCGTCCCCTACAAGATCGTCAAGGGCGGCGGCAACGACGCCTGGGTCGAGGCGGATGGCAAGACCTATTCGCCGTCGCAGATTTCCGCCTTCACGCTGCAGAAGATGAAGGAGACGGCCGAGTCCTATCTCGGCCAGCCGGTCACGCAGGCCGTCATCACGGTCCCGGCCTACTTCAACGACGCGCAGCGTCAGGCCACCAAGGACGCGGGCAAGATCGCCGGGCTCGAGGTGCTCCGCATCATCAACGAGCCGACGGCGGCCGCGCTCGCCTACGGCCTGGACAAGAAATCCTCCGGCATCATCGCGGTCTATGACCTCGGCGGCGGCACCTTCGACGTGTCGATCCTCGAGATCGGCGACGGCGTGTTCGAGGTGAAGTCGACCAACGGCGACACCTTCCTGGGCGGCGAGGACTTCGACAACCGCGTGGTCGAGTACCTGGCGGCCGAGTTCAAGCGCGAGCAGGGCATCGACCTGACCAAGGACAAGCTCGCCCTGCAGCGCCTCAAGGAGGCCGCCGAGAAGGCGAAGATCGAGCTGTCCTCGGCCGCGCAGACCGAGATCAACCTGCCCTACATCACGGCGGATGCGTCCGGTCCGAAGCACCTCGCGCTCAAGCTGTCGCGCGCGAAGTTCGAGAGCCTCGTCGACGACCTGATCCAGAAGACGATCGAGCCCTGCCGCAAGGCGCTGAAGGACGCGGGCCTGACGGCCGGCGACATCGGCGAGGTGGTGCTGGTCGGCGGCATGACCCGCATGCCGAAGGTGCAGGAGGTCGTGAAGAACTTCTTCGGGAAGGAGCCCCACAAGGGCGTCAACCCCGACGAGGTGGTGGCGATCGGCGCAGCGATCCAGGCCGGCGTGCTCCAGGGCGATGTGAAGGACGTGCTCCTTCTCGACGTCACCCCGCTCTCGCTCGGCATCGAGACGCTGGGCGGCGTGTTCACCCGCCTCATCGAGCGCAACACGACGATTCCGACCAAGAAGTCCCAGACCTTCTCGACCGCCGAGGACAACCAGAACGCGGTCACGATCCGGGTCTTCCAGGGGGAGCGCGAGATGGCGGCGGACAACAAGCTGCTCGGCCAGTTCGACCTGATGGGGATTCCGCCGGCACCGCGCGGCATGCCGCAGATTGAGGTCACGTTCGACATCGACGCGAACGGCATCGTCAACGTGTCCGCCAAGGATAAGGCGACGAACAAGGAGCAGGCGATCCGCATCCAGGCGTCCGGCGGTCTCTCCGAGGCCGACATCGACAAGATGGTGAAGGATGCCGAGGCTCATGCGGCGGACGACAAGAAGCGTCGTGAGCTCGTCGAGGCCCGCAACCAGGGCGAGGCCATGATCCACGCGACCGAGAAGTCGGTCGCCGAGCATGGCGACAAGGTCGAGGCCGCGGACAAGACCGCGATCGAGACCGCGATCGAGGGTCTGCGCGCGGTGCTGACCGGCGAGGACGTCGAGGCGATCAAGGCTCGCACCAACGACCTGATGCAGGCCTCGATGAAGCTCGGCGAGGCCATGTACAAGGCGTCCCAGGCAGAGACGGCGGCCAATCCCGCCAACGAGCCGGGGACCGGCGGCCCGAAGAAGGACGACGTCGTTGACGCGGACTTCCAGGACGTCGAGGAAGACAAGAAGAAGCGTGCGTAATCACGGCCGCGAATAGAGCGACGAGTGATCCCGCAGGCGGGAGGGGTTCAGGCCCTTCCCAGCCGTGGGGCGCTCGCCGCTCTCGCGTTGCCGGCTAGGACTGACGGGGCATGTCCAAGCGCGACTATTATGAGGTGCTGGGCGTTCCCCGCACCGCGACGGACGTCGAGCTCAAATCGACCTTCCGCAAACTCGCCATGAAACTCCACCCGGACCGCAATCCGGGGGACAGCGAGGCCGAGGTCAAGTTCAAGGAAGTCAACGAGGCCTACCAGGTTCTGTCCGACGGGCAGAAGCGGGCGGCCTATGACCGCTTTGGCCACGCCGCCTTTCAGAATGGCGGTGGCGGACCTGGAGGGCCGGGCTTCGGCGCCGATTTCGGCGACGTCATGTCGGACATCTTCGACACGTTCTTCGGCGGCGCGCGGGCCGGCCGGGGTGGCGGCTCGGGGCGCGAGCGTGGCGCGGACATGCGCTACAACCTCGAGGTCACGCTCGAGGAGGCCTACCAGGGCAAGACCGCCTCGATCACGATCCCGACCTCCGTCGCGTGCGAGGTCTGCTCGGGGACCGGCGCAAAGGCCGGCTCGAAGCCGCGCGCCTGCCCGACTTGCGGCGGCGCCGGACGGGTCCGGGCCGCGCAGGGCTTCTTCTCGATCGAGCGCACCTGCCCGAATTGCCACGGCCGCGGCGAGGTGATCGACGATCCCTGCCAGAATTGCGGCGGCGCCGGGCGGGTCACGCGCGAGCGGACCCTGACCGTGAACGTGCCGGCCGGGGTCGAGGACGGAACCCGCATCCGGCTGGCCGGGGAGGGCGAGGCTGGCCTGCGCGGCGGGCCTGCGGGCGACCTCTACATCTTCCTCTCCATCAAGCCGCACCCGTTCTTCCAGCGCGATGGGGCCGACCTGTTCTGCCAGGTGCCGATCTCGCTGGTGACGGCGGCGCTCGGGGGCGAGTTCACGGTGCCGACGCTCGATGGGCTGGATGCGCGCGTGAAGGTCCCTGAAGGGACGCAATCGGGCCGCCAGTTCCGTCTGCGCGGCAAGGGCATGACCGTGCTGCGGTCCCGCGATATCGGCGACCTCTACATCCAGGTCGCGGTGGAAACGCCGCAGAATCTGACCCGGCGCCAGCGCGAGCTCCTACTGGAGTTCGAGCGTGAATCGTCTGGTGATACACATCCCGAAAGCAGTGGATTTTTCGCTCGAGTGCGCGATTTCTTCGACGGGATCGGTGGATCGAGTCGAGCATAACAGCATTGATGTAGCTGCTCGGCGGGGGCCGGGGCAGCGGGGGAGCGTGTTTCGTTGCTTCAACTGTCGCAGAAACCGGCGCCGCGAAAGCGCCTCTTCGGTCGTGAGAGATTCGAGGACGAAGCCCGCTTCCTGCGGTCCTGGATCGAACGCCCGCTGCTGACCGGGGCCGTCGCCCCGTCGAGCAAGTACCTCGCCCAGACCATGGCGTCGTATATCGACCCGCGCCTCCAGGGGCCCGTGGTCGAGCTCGGCCCAGGCACGGGGCCGGTGACCGACGCGCTCGTCCGCTGCGGGATCGAGCAGGAGCGGCTCGTTCTCGTCGAATACAATCCCGAATTCGCACAATTGCTGAAGCGCCGGTTCCCCCGGGCCGCGATCGTCTGCGGCGATGCCTACGACGTGAAGGAGGCGCTGGCCGGCGTCGTGACGGAGCCCTGCGCCGGCTTCATCTCGAGCCTGCCGCTCTTCACCAAGCCGATGCCGCAGCGGATCCAGCTGCTCTCTGCCGCGCACGAACTCTCCCGGCGCGGGGCGCCGTTCGTGCAGTTCACCTACGCAGTGGTGCCGCCGATCCCGGCCCGCTCGCCGCATTACGACGCCACCGCCTCCGAGCGGATCTGGCGCAACATGCCGCCCGCGCGCGTCTGGGTGTACCGCAGCCGCTGACCCGCCACGGCCGCTTCCCGCCCCGGGCCGGCACAGCGGCCCGAGGCCGCTGCCCTAGCTTGCGTCCGCGATCACCAGAGTCGGGTGACGCCGAAGCGATCGAAGACGGTCTCGTTCGAGACGAGCGTCAGATTTTCCAGGAGCGCCTGGGCGATTAGCATGCGGTCGAACGGATCCTTGTGCGGGTCCCGGAGGCGGCCGGCCGCTTCCGCATGCGCCATGGTGATGGAGAGCGGGATGAAACGCTCCTGCCGCACTCTGACCTCCACCTCTGCGGCGAGAGGACCGGCCTGGGCGAGCTTGCCCAATCGATGCTTGGTCGTGATCTCCCACGCGGACGCGGCACTCACGTAGACGTCGTTGTGCTCGGACGCGACGGCCTGCCGTGCGGCGGCGCTGAGGTTGGAACTGTCAGTCACCCACCAGATCAACGCGTGGGTATCGAGGAGATACTTCAATCGCCCTCCCAGGCGCGAAGCTCGTCTTCTGGCAGCGGATCAAAAAAACGCTCATCGATCGAGATGAGCCCCTTCATGGATCCCGGCCTGCGAGGACCTCGCGGCGAAAGCGGCTCCAGCTTGGCGACCGGCTTGCCGCGGCGGGTGATGATCACCGTTCCGCCCGCCTCCACCTCGGCGAGAAGCCGCGACAGGTGGGTCTTGGCCTCGTGCACGGTCGCCTCGCGCGGCTCCGCCACGGAGGGGGTGGGCGAACGCGCCTGTCGTCCCGTTGCGGCCATTGGGGCCTCCTGCTAGTCAACAACTTAGTCAAGTAGACTGGGCCGGACAATGGTCGGGGGAGGGCGAGATGCCTAA
Organism: Enterovirga sp.; assembly: GCA_028290385.1. Taxonomy (GTDB): domain Bacteria; phylum Pseudomonadota; class Alphaproteobacteria; order Rhizobiales; family Beijerinckiaceae; genus Enterovirga. The sequence continues at coordinate 3,958 of JAQGJZ010000378.1, read as the reverse complement.
GGGATACTGGGTGGCCCGTGTCGATGTGCACGACACCGAGAGCTACAAGGATTATGTGGCCTCGAACGGCGTCGCCTTTGCCAAGTTCGGCGGCCGCTTCCTGGTCCGTGGCGGCCGGCACGAGAACCCGGTCGGCACGAGCCGCAGCCGCAACGTCGTGATCGAGTTTCCGTCCTACGACGCGGCGCTCGCCTGCTGGAACTCGCCCGAATACCAGGACGCGCGCGCCAAGCAGAAGGGCGGCGCCGAGATGGACCTCCTCGTGATCGAGGGCTACGACGGCGCCCAGCCCGGGGCGTGAACGGAATCGTGGAATGAGCGAGATGCGGCTGGTCGTGGTCGGTGCGGCCGGCCGAATGGGCCGGATGCTGATCCGCGCGGTCGAGGAGGATCCCGGCTGCCGTCTGGTCGGCGCCGTCGAGCGTCCGGGCTCGTCCGCCCTCGGCGAGGATGCCGGTCTGCTCGCGGGCGTCGGGCGCCTTTCCGTCCCGATCACGGATGACCCGGTCCAGGCCTTCCGGGGTGCCGAGGGCGTGCTCGACTTCACGGCGCCGGCGGCGACGCGTGCCTTCGCCGAGGCCGCCGCCGAGCACAATCTGGTGCATGTGGTCGGCACGACCGGCCTCGCCGATGCGGACCTGCAGGCCCTCCGCGACACGGCCGCGCGGACCCGCATCGTCCAGTCCGGCAACATGTCGCTCGGCGTGAACCTGCTGGCGGGGCTCGTCCGCAAGGTCGCCCGCACGCTCGGGACCGATTGGGACATCGAGGTCCTGGAGATGCATCACCGCATGAAGGTGGATGCGCCCTCGGGCACTGCGCTTCTGTTGGGCGAGGCGGCGGCCGAGGGCAGGGCGGTCGCGTTGGCCGAGCGCTCCGTCCGGGTTCGCGATGGCCATACGGGCGCGCGCGAGGCGGGGGACATCGGCTTTGCGACGCTGCGCGGCGGCACCGTTGTCGGCGACCACAGCGTGATTTTCGCCGGGGCCGGCGAGCGCATCGAGCTGGCGCACCGTGCCGAGGACCGGGCGATTTTTGCGCGCGGGGCCGTGAAGGCGGCGCTCTGGGCCCGCGAAAAGCCGGCGGGCTTCTACACGATGGCCGACGTGCTCGGCCTCTCCGAGCTTTGAGCGCGCGCGCGACCGCGACGCGCCTCCAACTCGGTCCGGGGCTGACCTATCTGCCGGGCTATCTGGCGCCCGGCGCGCAGACGGCGCTGCTGGACGAGATCCGGGAGATCATCCGCGCCGCGCCCCTGTTCACGCCGCGCATGCCCCGGACGGACCAGCCCTTTTCCGTCCGGATGACGAATTGCGGGCCCCTGGGCTGGGTGTCGGATATGAGCGGCTACCGCTACCAGGCCACCCACCCCGACACGGGCGAGCCCTGGCCGGCCATGCCCGACAGCCTGCTGCAAGCGTGGCGCGACCTCGCCGGCTATCCGCGCCCGCCGCAGGCCTGCCTCATCAACACGTATGCGCCCGGGACCCGGATGGGGCTGCACCAGGACCGGGACGAGCAGGACCTTGGCGCGCCTGTGGTGTCGCTCTCGCTTGGCGCGACGGCGATTTTCCGCGTCGGCGGCCTCAACCGGCGTGATCCGACCCGCTCGCTCCGGCTCGGCTCCGGCGATGCCTTCGTGTTCGGGGGGGCCGCCCGGCTCGTCTTTCACGGGATCGACCGCCTCGTGGCGGGCAGTTCGGACCTGATCGAGGGCGGCGGCCGCATCAACCTCACGCTGCGGCGGGTCGACCCTGCTCCACCCGATGGGGTATGAGGTCACGCTTCCGCCACTCTTCGCCCATCCAGCTTCAAGCGCCATTCGAACCGAGCGAGCCGAGATGCTCCGTCTACCGACCCTTCTTCTTGCCCTCACGGTTGCCGGCGCCGCCTTCGCGGCCGACCCGACATTTCCGCCCGGCTCGCGCATCGGCCTCGTTCCACCCGCGAACATGAAGCTCGCCCGTGGCGTCGCGGGTTTTCAGGATCCCGCCTCGGGCACCGCGATCATCACCATGGAGATGCCGCCTGAGGCCTTTGCCAGCATCTCGGCCGGGTTCACGGACGAGGGCCTGAAGGCGCAGGGCTTCACGCCGAAGAGCCGCGATCGCGTCAAGCTCGGCAACAACGAGGCGACGCTCGTGTCCGGCGAGCAGACCGAAGGCGGCCGCGCCTCTCAGAAGGCCATTCTGCTCACCGCCGACGGCACGCTCACGGCGCTGGTCATCGCGCAGCTCCCGGCCAACGCGTCCAAGGAATCGATGGAGCAGGTCAAGGCGGCGCTGAAGACGGTTGCGCTGCGCGCGCCGCTCACGATCGAGCAGCAGGTGGCCGCGCTGCCGTTCAAGCTCGGCGACACCGCCGGCTTCCGGCCCGTGCGGGCGATGTCCGGCAACGCCCTGCTCATGACGGAGGGCCCGAAGGACGCGGTGCGCGAGGCCGAGCAGCCCGTCATGATCATCGCGCAATCCTTTGCCGGCGCGCCGACCACGCCGGAGCAGCGCGATGCCTTTGCCCGGCAGGCGCTCGCGGCCAACGCCATGCTCAAGGACGGCGTGTTCGAGCGCTCGCAGGGCTTCCGGCTCGGCGGCGCCGAATGGCACGAGATCGTCGCCAAGGGGAAGGACGGCGTCTCCGACCAGCCCGTGATCGTGCTGCAGTCGATCCGCTTCTCGGGCGACGGCTACGTGCGCATGCTCGGCATCGCCCGGGAGGACAAGCGCGACGACGTGATGCCGCGCTTCCGCCGCGTCGTGGACGGCATCACGCTGAAATAGGGCGTCAGGCGGTTCCGGACGCCTCGTCCGCGCCGGACGCCGGCGCAGCCGCCTTCGGGCCGCCCTTCGACACGCCGACCAGGGCCGGGCGCAGAACGCGCTCGCCAATGGCGTAGCCGGTCTGGATCACCTGCGTGACGGTGCCGGCCGGCAGGTCCTCGTTCGGCACTTCGAACATCGCCTGGTGCATGTTCGGATCGAACTTCTGGCCCTGCGGCTCGACGCGCTTCACCCCGTGCCGCTCGAGGGTCTTGAGGAGGTCGCGCTCCGTCAGCTCGATGCCCTCCACCAGCGGCTTCGCGGTGCCTTCGGCGGCGTCGGCCGGCGTGTTCTCCAGCGCGCGGCGGATGTTGTCCGCGACCGTCAGCATGTCACGGGCGAAGTTCGTCACCGCGTAGGTGCGCGCATCCTGCACCTCGCGCTCGGTGCGCCGGCGCAGGTTCTCCATCTCGGCGAGCGTGCGGAGCAGGCGCTCCTTCAGGTCGGCCTTTTCGGCTTCCAGTTCCGCGATCCGGTCCGGCCCCTGCTCGGCGGCCTGGGCTCCCGTCTCCGCGGTGTCGGGCTGCACGGTTTCGTTCATCGCGCCGTCGGGCGGCGTGGTGTCGTTCGTCATCGTTCGCTATCCGCTTGGGGTTAGGGGAGATATCAGCCTTTCACCCTGAGAGATCAAGGAGTTCAGCGGGTCTGCTCGCTCATTGATTCTGCTCGAGTACGGCCAGGAGCCCGCGCCGGATCGAGGCCTGCCGCGAGGGATGGCTCACCTTGGTCCCGGTCAGGTCGGTCACATAGAACACGTCGGCGGCGCGCTCCCCGAAGGTCGCCACATGGGCCGAGGCGATGTTGAGGTTCAGCCGGCCCAGCGCCGTCGTGAGATCGTAGAGCAGGCCCGGCCGGTCCAGCCCCGAGACCTCCACGACCGTATGGCGAGACGACAGGTTGTTGTCGATCGTGACCTCGGGCCGGACCTCGAAGGCCTTGGGCACCGGCTTTGTCGAGCGGCGGTTGCGCACGAGCTCGGCGATCTTCACCTCGCTCCGCAGCGCGCGCTCGATGGAGGTGGCGATCCGCTCGGCTCGGCGGATCTCGTCCTCGTCCCGGTCGAAGGCGCGCGACAGGAAGATGGCGTCGAGCGCCGTGCCGTCGGTCGAGGTGAAGATCTGCGCGTCCACGATGTTGCCGCC
>JAQGJZ010000163.1 GCA_028290385.1 Enterovirga sp. | reverse complement strand
ACTTTCGTTAGTCTCCCTACAACCTGTCCCGTCGCCATGACGCGGTCACGTTCCAGTAAGGTTGATGACGATGTCGCGCCGGTGCGGCCGGTCGCGATGTTCGACGAGGTAGATCCCCTGCCAGGTGCCGAGCGCCAGCCGGCCGGCCACGACGGGAACGCAGAGCGCGACGTCGGTCAGCATGGTGCGGATATGCGCCGGCATGTCGTCCGGCCCCTCCGCGTCATGCACATAGGGCCGGTTGCGCGGCGCGAGGCGGTCCAGCGTCGAGAGCAGGTCCATGCGGACATCCGGGTCCGCGTTTTCCTGGATGGTGAGCGACGCCGAGGTGTGCCTGCAGAGCAGGGCCATGAGCCCGTGCGCGATCCCGCTTTCGGCGACGAAGCGGGACATGGCGGCCGTGATCTCCGTTAAGCCCGGGCCGCGGGTCTCGATCACCAAGCGCCCCGTGAGCTGAAGCCGGACGGGTCCGGACGCGATGGTTTCGACTCTCATTCGGCCCGCGCCTTGTCGACCGGGTGGAGCTCGGTTTCGCCCTTCTGGAGGATGCGCTCCAGGAACTCGAGGCGGTCGGCCTCGGCGGCCGGCTTGTCCCAGCGGATCCGGTTGATGCGGGGAAAGCGCATCGCCACCCCCGACTTGTGCCGGGCCGAGCGCTGCAGCCCTTCGAACGCCACCTCGAGCACGAGCCCCTTGTCGAGCCCATACGTCACCTCGCGCACGGGCCCGAAGCGGTTCGCGGTGTTGTTGCGGACAAAGCGGTCGAGCTTGATCAGCTCCTGGTCCGTGAAGCCGGAATACGCCTTGCCGACCGGCACCAGCTCCGCGCCGCCCGGCCCCTCGCGCCAGACCCCGAACGTGTAATCCGAGTAGAAGGACGAGCGTTTGCCGTGCCCGCGTTGGGCGTACATCATCACGGCATCGACCAGGAACGGGTCGCGCTTCCACTTCCACCACGGCCCCTTGGGGCGGCCGGGCAGATAGGGCGAATCCGCCCGCTTCAGCATGCAGCCCTCGATCGCGTCGGCATCGGGCCCGGCGCCGGCGCTCGCCGGGTCGGCGCGGGCGGCCGCGAGCTCCTCCCAGGTCGCGAAGGGCACGAGCGGCGACACGTCGAGCCGCGGCTCCCGGAGCCGGGCCACGAGGGCTTCGAGCCGCGTCCGGCGCTCCGCGAAGGGGAGGTGGCGCAGGTCTTCGCCGACCTCGGCCAGGATGTCGTAGCAGCGCAGATGCGCCGGGTACTCGACCAGCATCTTGGGCGTGACCGCCTTCCGGTTCAGGCGCTGCTGCAGGACGTTGAAGCTCTGCACGCGGCCGTCGCGCAGGATCAGGAGCTCACCGTCGAGCGTCGCCTCGAAATCGAGCGCGTCCACCAGGTCCGGGAAGGCGCCGGACACGTCCTCGCCGGTGCGCGAATAGATGCGGCGCACGAGCCGCCCCTCCGCGTCGCGCCCGGCGACGGCCTGAAGCCGGATTCCGTCCCATTTCCACTCCGCCATGAACTCGGCGGCGTCGAGCTTGGCAAAATCCTCGTCCTCGAGCGGATGGGCGAGCATCGCCGGCCGGAACGGCGCCGGGTTCACGCCCTCGGGCCGCGGCCCGCGTCCTTCCACCCAGGCGAACAGCTCCGCATAGGGCGGCTCCAGCCCGTGCCAGACATGCTCGATCTCGTCCGGGTCGAGATCGCCGAGGCTCGCAACCGCCGTCTTGGCGAGCCGGGCCGAGACGCCGATGCGCAACTCGCTCGTGATGAGCTTCAGCAGCGCCCAGCGGCCGATCTCGTCCAGGGCGTCGAGCCAGGTGGCGATAAGGCGCGGCAGCTCCGCTTTGCCGGCCGTCGCCAGCCCCTCGACGACCTCCGACAGGGGCGGGACGTGGCCGAACGGCCCCTCGGGCGCGATCGGCTCGCCGGAGGCGTCGATCGGCTCGGGCGGGTTGTTGTGTCCGATCGGGGGAAGGGGCGCGGCGCCCGGTGCCTCGCCTGCAGGGGAGGGGGTGGACGCGGCCGCGACCACAGCACGCGCGTCGGCGCCAACGCCGTCGCGGTCCTCCGCGGCGTTTCGGCTCGGCCCTCCCGAGGGCTCGGGGCCCCGCCACATCAGGGCGACCGTTTCAGACAGGTCGCCGACATAGTCCCAGGAGAGGCCGAACAGCACGGGGTCGGAGCGCTCGGCCATCAGGCCGCGGATCAGGTTCGGCTTCGCGTGCCGGAAGGACAGCGCGCCCGTGAGCGCCGCGAGCGCAAAGCCGCGCTCCGGGTCCGGCGTGTGGCGGAAGTAATCCGCCATCAGGCGGATCTTGGCGTTGCGGCGCGGCTCGTAGCCGATCCGGTCGATGAGCTGGGCGAACCGGTTCATCGTTCCCCTCCCGCTCGTGGGGAAGGGTCAGGGGTGGGCGGAGCGCCACCTGCCCGCCCGCCTGCAGCCGTGAGCCCTTCCCGCACGGGGGAGGGTGGTTCACCCGCATTGTCGCGCCCGGTCGTGGGTTTCGGGTCGCCGCCTTCGGCGTCCCCCGGCACGACATCCGTGTCGCCCTCCTCGTCGCCGTAGCCGAGCAGGTGCAGGGGGCGCGCCCGGATGCCGCGCGAAAGGCACCAATGCACCAGCGCGTCCTCCTGGCCGTGCGTCACCCAGACCTCCTCGGCCCCCGTCTCCAGGATGGAGCGGCACAGGTCGTCCCAGTCGCAATGGTCCGAGATCACCAGCGGCAGCTCGACGCCCTTCTGGCGCGCCCGGGCCCGCACCCGCATCCAGCCGGACGCGAAGGCCGTGACGGGGTCGGGGAACTTGCGGGCCCAGATCTCCTGGATGGCGGATGGCGGGCAGATCACGATCTCGCCCGCGAGTTTCGCGCGCTGCTCCGGCGCGACGCGGGGCGTGTCGCCCAGCGCGATGCCGAGCTCCTTGTAGAGGGTGGTCAGCCGCTCCATCGCGCCGTGCAGGTAGATCGGCCGGTCGTAGCCAGCCTCCCGCAACAGGGCCATGACGCGCTGCGCCTTGCCGAGCGCGTAGGCCCCGACGATATGCGCCCGCTCCGGGAACAGGCGGGCGGATTCGATCAGCTTGTCCGTTTCGGTCCGGGCGTCGGGGTGGCGGAAAACCGGGAGCCCAAAGGTCGCCTCCGTGATGAACACGTCGCAGGGCACGGGCTCGTAAGGCAGGCAGGTCGGGTCCCGGCCGCGCTTGTAATCGCCGGACACGACGAGCCGGCAGTTGCCGTGCTCGATCACGATCTGGGCGGAGCCGAGCACGTGGCCGGCCGGCACGAACGTGACCTGTACGTCGCCGATCCGCATCACCTCGCCGAGGACGGCGTCCTGCGTTCCGCCCGCGAAATCCTCGCCATAGCGCACGGCCATGATGGCCAGGGTCTCGGGAGTCGCGAGCACATGGCCATGGCCGGAGCGGGCGTGGTCCGAGTGGCCATGCGTGACGAGGGCCCGTGGCACCGGCCGCATCGGATCGACATGAAAGTCGCCTCCCGGACAGTACAGCCCTTGGGGTGTGAGCGTCAGAAGGTCTGCCGCGCGGGTCGCCATGGGAGCCATATAGGCAGCGTGATCCGGGCCGGAACCGCCCCGGCGGGAAACCTAGTCCGCAAGCGGACGTTGGTTCCGCGGATAGCTACGGAGGCCCATCATGGCCGAGAGCACCTATGCCGGCACCACGGGTGCCGAACTGGCGGGGACGACCTCGCCGAAATCCCTGATCGAGAGCGACCGGGTCGAGGGCACCGCCGTCTATGGGGCGGACAACAGCCATATCGGCACGATCAAGCGCCTGATGATCGACAAGCAGTCGGGGCAGGTCGCCTATGCGGTGATGTCGTTCGGCGGCTTCCTCGGCCTCGGCGAGGACACGTTCACGGTGCCCTGGAGCAAGCTCGACTACGACACCGATCTCGGCGGCTACAAGACCGACATCTCGCCCGATGCCGTGAAGGGCGCGCCCGATTTCTATCGCGAGGGCGACTACCAGTGGAACGACCGCGAGCACGAGCGGCGGCTGCACGATTACTATGGCGTGTCGCCCTATTGGGGACTGTAACCCTCAGCTCCGGCCGTGCAGCCAAGCCGTCAGCACGAAGAACCCAAGGCCCGTGAGGATGCCGGGGACCAGGGATCGGCGCAAAGCGAAAAAGGCCCCGATCCCGACCAGCACCGCCGCGAGCCGAAGCACAAGCGGCACCTGCTCAAGGGCGGGCGCGGGCGAATACAGCAGGCGCGCCACCACGGCCGCGAGCAGCGTCGTCGCCATGATCTTGATCCAGCGGAAGAGCTCGGACTCTTCGTTGATCCCGCGCGACAGGAACACGGCAGCCACGCGAAACACCTCGTTCGGCAGCACGGCAGCCAGAAGGATCACGAGGTAGGGCCAGATCGCCTCGCTCATGCGGCGCGCCGCCGAAGCGTGCGGTCCAGCAGATAGGCGGCCGTTCCGCCG
>JAQGJZ010000296.1 GCA_028290385.1 Enterovirga sp. | reverse complement strand
TTCTGCGCCGCGACGTCATCCAGCGCTCGAACCCCACTAACCTCCTCGACGCGCTGCGGAGCGTACCGGGCCTCGACATCTCCGATTCCGGCGGGCCGGGCTCGACCACGGCGGTCCGGCTGCGCGGCGGCGCGTCCGGCCAGACCCTGGTCTTGATCGATGGGATCCGGGTCAACGACCCGGCCTCCGCCAGCGGCGAGTTCGACTTCTCCAGTCTTCTGCCCACGGCCATCGAGCGCATCGAGGTTCTGCGCGGCCCGCAGAGCGCGCTTTACGGCTCGGACGCGATCGGCGGCGTGGTGAACATCATCACCAAGAGCGGGGGCGGTGAGCCGCGCTACGAGGCGCGGGTCGAAGGCGGCTCCTACGGCACGTTCAGCTCCAGCACGACCGGCGCGGGCTCGATCGGGCCCTGGTCCTACGCCTTCTCCGGCGGCTGGCAGACCAGCAACGGCTTCTCCCGATTCGGCTACCGCATTCCGGAACTCGAGCGCCGCTTCGGCAAGTTCGAGGCTGACGGGTTTACGCGCTGGGGCGGCTACGGCCGGCTGGGCTACGACGCCGGCGAAGGCGTGAAGCTCGTGGTCGGCGTCATGAGCTTCCGGACCTTCTCGGAATACGACGCCGGCTCGTCGACCCTGCCGCGCACCTTGGCTGCTACGCGAAACACGCGCGCGGTCTATGACACGCCAGCCGATGCGTCGCGGACGCTGACCCAGATCTGGGCGAAGGGCACGGCGGAGCAGGGCCCGCTCACCCACACGCTCCAGGTCTATGCCAACCAGGCCGACCGCGAGTTCCGCGACCTGACTGTCACCAGCCCGGCTCGCGTTACGCGCGATACGGTCAGCGAGTTCCTCGGCAACCGGCTCGGGACGGAGTACCAGGGCGACCTGCGCTTCGAGCAATACGGCACGCTCACGTTCGGCGGCCGCGTCGAGAGTGAGAAGGCGACGACGTTCTCGACCTCGCTGCTGCCGGGGCCGGCGGTCCGGGCCCGTACGCTCGAGGCCGAGCAGGATACGCGCTCGATCTTCGCGCTGTATCAGCTGCCGATCGGCGAGCGCATCATCCTGTCGGCGGGCGGCCGGCACGACGAGGTGAACCGGCTTTCCTTCGACACATGGCGCGCCACGGGCGCGTTCCTGATCCCGGAGACGGGCACGAAGCTGCGGGCCAGCGGCGGCACCGGCGGCAAGGCGCCGACGCTCTATCAGCTGTTCGAGCCGCGCTACGGCAATGCCGGCCTCTCGCCCGAGGAGAGCATCGGCTGGGATGCCGGGATCGATCAGAGCCTGTGGGACGGGCGCCTGAACCTCGCCGCGACCGTATTCGGCAACCGCTTCCAGAACCTGATCGAGTTCGACCTCGTGACGATGCGGTACTTCAACGTCTCGCGCGCACGGACGTCGGGCGTCGAGTTCGAGGCCGGTCTGGTGCTGTGGCCGGAGCTCCTGACGCTGACGGGCAACTACACCTATCTGGACGCCAAGGATGAGCGGACGAACCGTACCCTGCAGCGTCGGCCGCCGCATGTCGGGCGCATCGGCCTCGGGATCACGCCCATGCCGGGCCTGCTGATCGAGCCGCGGGTGACGTTGGTGTCCGAGCGCTTCAGCGGCAGTAACGAGACGCAACCGCTGGACGCCTATGCCCGGCTCGACATCTACGGCGAATACCGCTTCGACGAGAGCTGGAAGGTGTTCGGCCGGATCGAGAACGTGACGAATGCACGCTACCAGGAGATCCTGAACTACGGGACGACCGGGCGCGCCGCCTATGCGGGTCTGAGCCTGACGTGGTGACCGGCGGAACAGGGGAGGGCAGCGCCAGGCGGCGCATCGCGGTCGCGGTGCTCGCGGCGGCCGCCATTCTCCTGTTCCTCCTGTCCCTGGGGATCGGGCCGGTCAGGCTCTCGCCCAGCACCGTCGCGGCCGCGCTTGTGGGCCGCGGCGAGGACGTCGCGCTTGTCATCGTGCGTGAGATCAGGCTGCCGCGGGCGATCCTGTCGGTCGCGATTGGCGGCATCCTGGGTTTGTGCGGGGCGGCCATGCAGGGCTTGCTCCGCAACCCGCTCGCGGCGCCTTCCCTCTTCGGGGCGCCGCAGGCTGCGGCGTTCGGCGCGGTCGCGACCTTGTCCCTCGGCCTTGCCGATGCGCTGTCCTTCGCGCTTCCCGTTGCGGCGATCGTCGGCGCCTTCGTGTCCGTGTTTCTGCTTGTCGCGGTGGCCGGGCGGAATGCCGGCCTGACGCTGCTGATCCTCGCCGGCCTTGCGATTTCGAGCCTGGCGGGGGCGGCAACCGCCCTCGCCATGAACCTCGCGCCAAATCCCTTCGCGGCTCTCGAAATCGCGTTCTGGCTGCTCGGTTCGCTGGAGGACCGATCCATGCGGCATGTCGCGATGGCGCTGCCCTTCATTCTGGCTGGAGGCGTTGTTCTCGCCGCCAACGCGAGGGCGTTTCGGACGCTGACGCTCGGCGAGGAGGCCGCCCAGAGCCTCGGCGTGAACATCGCCCGGCTCCGGCTGGTCGTGATCGTCGGCGTAGCCCTGGGCGTCGGGGCATCCGTCGCCGTCGCGGGTTCCATCGGGTTCATCGGGCTTGTCGCCCCACACCTCGTCCGGCCGCTGGTCCGCTACGACCCCGCGCGGCTGCTGCTGCCCGCCGCGCTCGCGGGATCCTGCCTGCTGACGGCGGCCGACATCGCGGTGCGCATCATTCCATCCACGACCGACATCAAGGTCGGCGTCCTCACCTCGCTGATCGGGGTGCCCTTCTTCCTCTACCTGATCCTGCGCGAGCGGCGCCGGCTCGGAGCGGGCCTCGTCGGATGACCGCGCTGCAGATCCGGGACCTCTCCGTCCGGCTCGGCGGCCGCGCCGTACTGGCCGGGTTGTCGCTCGATCTTCCGCCCGCCAGCCTCGTCGCGGTGGTCGGGCCGAACGGGGCGGGCAAGACATCCCTTCTGCGCGCCTTGGTGGGCCTCGTTCCCGCCGCGGGCACCATCGCGGCCGCCGGGCAGGATCTCGCGCGGCTTTCCGCCCGCGAGCGGGCCAGGCGGATCGCCTACCTGCCCCAGGGTCACGAGGTGCACTGGCCGCTGCCGGCCCGCGACATCGTCGCGCTCGGCCGCTTTCCCCATGGCGCCGCCGATCCGGACCGTTTGAGCGACGCCGACAGGCTCGCGGTGGCGGACGCGATGCGGCTGACCGAGACCGAGCATCTCGCGGACAGGCCGGTCACGGCGCTCTCCGGCGGCGAGCGGGCCCGGGTCGCGCTGGCGCGCGTGTTCGCGTCAGGCGCCGCGATCATCCTGGCGGACGAACCGACGGCGGCGCTCGATCCGCGCCACCAGCTCGACGTCATGGCGGCGCTTCAGGCCCGTGCCCGGGCGGGCGCCCTCGTCGTGGCGGTGACGCACGATCTCGGGCTTGCCGCGCGCTATGCCGATGCCGTCGCCGCCCTCCAGGGCGGGCGGGTCGCGAGGTTCGGACCGCCGGGCGAGGCGCTCGCGCCCGACCTGCTCCGCGACGTGTTCGGCATCGAGGCCTATGTCGGGGCGCATCAGGGAGCGCCGGTTCTCGTCCCCTGGGCGTGAGGGCCATGCTCGATAGCGCGCAAGGATTCCGCGAGGGTGCTGGCGAGCCGGGCGGAAGCAGCCTCGTCCGGCGGCAGGCCGATCCGCAGCAACGTCGAGGACCAGAGAAAGCGCCGGGTCCAGATCCGGCGGGACGCGAGGGCTTCGTGAAGCCGCCCGGCGCGCGCATGTTCGACCAGCCGAAACAGGCTCGTGCCGCCGACAACCGTCAGGCCCGCCCCGGCGAGGCGCTCGTCCAGCGAGCGCGCCTCGCAAAGAAGGCGGTCGCGCATGGCCGTTGCCCATTCCTCGTCCGCGAGGGCAGCGGTGCCGACCGCGAGGGCGGGCCCGGAAACGGGCCACAGCCCCAGCGCGCGAGAAACCTTCTCGGCGATGGAGGGGGCCGCGATCGCGAAGCCGAGGCGCAGCCCGGCGAGCCCATAGAACTTGCCGAAAGAACGCAGCACGAGGATCGGCAGCTCGCCGCATTCCCGGACGACGCTGCAGGCCGGCTCGATATCGGCGAAGGATTCGTCGACCACGAGCCAGCTGCCGTGCCGGCGGCACTCGGCGGCCGTGCTCAGGATGTCTGCCTTGCCGGTGATTTTGCCATCCGGGTTGTTCGGGTTCACGACCACCACGTGGCGGCGGCCGTTCATCGCCTCGGCAAGGGAGCGGATCTGGTGAACCTCGAAGCCATGCGTGCGCCAGACCGTCTCGTGCTCGCTGTAAGTGGGGCTCACGATCGCCACCGGCCGCTTCGGCGCGAGGCAGGGCAGCCATTGGATGATGGCCTGCGTGCCGGGAGCGGCCGCGATCACGGCCTTGGCCGGGACGCCGTAGGCCTTGCGGGCGGCCGCGATCAGATGCGCAAGGTCCGAGCCGGACGGCAGCCGTTCCCAGCCGCGCTCGCGCAGCGCTTCCGGCACGGGCCAGGAATGCGGATTGATGCCCGTCGAGAGATCGAGCCAGGCCGAATCGGCTCCGCCGAATCGCGAGGCCGCCTCGCCGAGGTCGCCGCCATGCTGCATCACCGATCCTTCTCGAAAACCTGTCGGCCAACCTTGGAATCGATCGGCGCAGCGGCGCGTGGGTGGGCCGCGAAGGCGGCGAGAACGGGGCTCGCCGCGGCGCTATTTGCCGCGCCGTTCGTGGCAACACCAGCCGCAGCCGCGCCGGAGCGCCCGCGCGTCGTCTCAATCAATCTCTGCACGGACCAGCTGCTGCTCGCGCTGGCCGATCCCGAGCAGATCCTCGGCCTCAGCCCGTTTGTGCGCGACCCGCGCCGCTCCCCGGTGCGGGACGAGGCCGGGCGCTACCCGGTCCTGTCGGGCACGGCCGAGGAGGTTCTCGTGCTGAGGCCCGACCTCGTGCTCGCCGGCCGCTTCACGCGCCGCGCAACGCGCGAGCTCCTGAAGGCGCACGGGCTCAATGTGGTCGAGTTCGAGGCTGCCGCGTCCATAGCTCAGGTCATCGGTCAGATCCGGCGCGCGGGTGCGCTCCTCGGGCATCCGGAGCGGGCCGAGAGCAAGGTCGCCGAGATCGAGGCCGC
>JAQGJZ010000257.1 GCA_028290385.1 Enterovirga sp. | reverse complement strand
ATCCCGGTCAGGAACCGTTGCAGCCTCGACAACGCGCCAAGCCGGGGACTTACTGGACCGTAGGATCGCGGCAGGGAATGACCGCGGACGGGAGGGATCGCGATGGCCACGCATTCACACGGCGGCGAGAGGGCCGCCTCATGGCCGGACCGGGCGAGCCGCTCATGAGCGCCGTCGCCATCGTCGGCTCGGGCCTGATCGGCCGCGCCTGGGCCGTCGTCTTCGCCCGGGCGGGCTCGGAGGTCCGGCTCACGGACACGCATACCCAAACGCTCGAGGCCGCACCGGGCCTCATCCGGCAGGGCCTCGAGGACCTCGCCGAGCACGGGCTGGTCGACGATCCGACCACCGCGGCCGCGCGGGTCAGGATCGCGGGATCGCTTGCCGACGCGGTCGATGGGGTCGAGCTCGTCCAGGAGAACGGACCCGAGACGCTGGCCACCAAGCGCCTGCTCTTTGCCGAGCTCGACCGGCTGGCAGCGCCCGACACGATCCTGGCGTCTTCGAGCTCTGCGATCGTCGCCTCGCTCTACACCGAGGACCTGCCCGGGCGCGCCCGCTGCCTCGTCGCCCACCCGGTGAACCCGCCGCATCTGGTGCCAATCGTGGAGCTTTGCGGCGCTCCCTGGACCGACCCGGCCACGGTCGAGCGCGCGAAGGCGATCTACGAAGCTGTCGAGCAGGTGCCGATCGTGGTTCACAAGGAGCGGGAAGGCTTCGTGCTGAACCGCCTGCAGGGCGCGCTGCTTGCGGAAGCGTTCCGCCTGGTCGGCGAGGGCGTCGTCAGCCCGCAGGACCTCGACAAGACGATCAAGGACGGACTCGGGCTGCGCTGGTCCTTCCTCGGGCCGTTCGAGACGATCGAGCTCAATGCCCCGGGCGGCATCCCCGATTACTGCGCCCGCTACACCGGCTTCTACCGCCGGGTCAGCGCCGAGCCGCCCTCCCCGACCGTGTGGGATAGCGAGAACGTCGCCCGGATCATGCTCGCCTGGGGCGACACCCCGGGCCAGGACGCCCTGGCGCAGAGGAGCGCCTGGCGCGACCGGCGCCTCGCCGCCCTGAAGGCGCACAAGCGCGACCAGCCGGCCTGAACCGAACGGGCGGGGCACACCGGCGCCGGGCTACCCCGACGTGCGCGAGGGCACATCGGCACGCCTCGCGCCTCTGCACTCTCACGGTCGGGAGACCGGAGGGTGGAGCATGATCCCGGTTCTGATCGTCGTGACCGGCTGGATGGCGGGCTCCGTCGGTTATTCGCCGACGGGCGGCGGCCACATCCCGGGGTCCATCGCGCTCGCGCATCTCGGGTCCCACGGGGAGCGGTCTGCGGCGTCCCAGGGGGCGATGCCGCAAGGCCATCGCGACTGCACCCCGGAGGTGTTCGGCCGGATCTACGCGAGGAGCGCAGCCGCCTGCCAGCCCGGACGGCCGCTCACCACGAACCGCGTAACCTGACCGCGGGTTCGCGGCGCACCGCCGGCCGGAAGCCACCGCCGGATACTCCCGGGAGTAACGTCTTAGGGTTACGGAGCAACACAGCTTACAATTTGTGCTAGATTATTGTTGTGTACTGGCCCGCTTCGTTTCGAAAACCGATGGCCAACCACCAGGACGCGCCGACCGGCTCGGCTTTTCGCGTGTGCCTGAACGGCTTCACGGTGAGGGATTGCGCCAGCGAGTCGGACGCGATCGGCTCCGCAATCGAGCTGAAAAAGGCCGTCGCGGGCGCCAAGGTGACCGTGATCAATGTTCGGGCGGGACTGACGGTCGAGGTTTGCTCGGCTTTCCTCGGTGACGGCGTGCCGGCGCGTAGACGCTGAAAGCCCCCGCGACCAACGGCATAGATTCAGACGCTCGTTGAAGCATCGGAACCGGACGTCTCGCCCGCGCTTGTTTCGTGACGAACAAACGTTGTTGCTGCGAGATGTCCAAGCTGTTTCTGAACCTCTTCAGGAGGGCGACACCCGATCGGTTCACGCGCGATCCGGATATGGATCGGCGGATCATGGAGCTGCTGAGCGCGACCTGAGCGCGCCCGGCTGATCTTTGAGGCGGATCATGCCATGCGCTGGCGTCCGAGCCGTGGGCACCGTGACCGGCCACGCAGGCGATCCGCCTGGAGGGAACTGCCGTTCAGGTTTAAGCCACCGCTGAGGTCCTGCTGGTGATCACGACCGGCCGAACAGCTCCGCCATATTTTCCAGGATGTCGGCCAGCGCAATCAAGTAGGCCAGCGGAAGAGTAAACAGCAGCTGGTCGTCCTTGAGGAGCCGGCCAGCCCGCCTGAAGCACACGATCACTCGTTTGGCCACCTTAGTCATGGCATCACCTCGTCGCGACAACCCGGAGCCATCTCCGGGCCATCGCTACTAGGTGCCCCGATTCGGATCTCCGACTAGTAGCAACACGGCACCATTTCCACCGATGGATGCTTTTCGTTGTGCGGCTCTTCCCACGATAGCCGGCCCGAGTGCCGCGCCAGCGCGTGCGCAACGGCTGCCGGCAGGGCCGACCGGGCAGCCGCCCGCCGCGAGCCGCTAGGCCGCGACCGCATCCGTCAGCTTGATCCTCACCGGGAACGCGGCCGCCGCCGGACGGGGTGGCGGGTCCTCGTCCTCGCGCCGGTGCGTTCGGATGATCCGCGGGCGATGCGGAAACCGGCCGCGCTTGCGGGTATGCGCGATCCAGACCGGGCGCTCCGCCGGTGCGCGCCCCTCTTGGCCGTCCAGGGCCTTCAGCGCGCACAGGATCTCGTCCACCTGCACGACGGAGCCGTCATCAAGCTGGCGCAGGGCAGGCGCGTTCTCGACGGCATGGGTGTCGGATGCCCATCGGGCGAGGACCTCCCGCTTATCCGCCAGGCTCAGGCGCGGGTTGTGCAGGACCTCCTCCGGGCCACCGAGCAGGGCTGCCGGGCCTCGGGACAGAATGGTGCTGATCGTGTTGTCGGCTGCGTCGCTCATCTCCGATCTCCTCCGATCTGAACGGCCCAGCCCGCCCCTGCACGGGAGGCTGGACCGCGCTCCTGAAGAAGAGGTGTGGCCTAGGCGGCCTCGCGCTCGGGCTGCGGCTCGATCCGGGCCGGCGCATTGTCCTGGACGGCCCCGCGCCCGTCCGCCGATCGGATCTCGATCTTGCGGGGTTTGAGCCGCTCCGGCACCTCCCGGACGAGCTGGATCGTGAGCAGCCCGTTCTCCAGCGTCGCCGCCTCCACGCGGACGTGCTCGGCGAGGCCGAACGTTTGCCGGAACGCGCGGGACGCGATGCCCTGGTGCAGGAACTGCCGGCCGGGCTCGTCCGCCTCGCGGCGCCCTGAGACGAGCAACTGCGTGCCGTGCTGGGTCACCTCGATCTCGCCGGGGCCGAAGCCCGCGACCGCCATAGTGATCGCATAATGGTTCTCGCCGCGCTTCTCGATGTCGTAGGGCGGCCAGTCGGAGCGGGCGCCCTCGGCGAGGCGGTCGAACAGCCGGTCGAACCCGACAGTGGAGCGAT
This sequence comes from Enterovirga sp., assembly GCA_028290385.1. GTDB lineage: Bacteria > Pseudomonadota > Alphaproteobacteria > Rhizobiales > Beijerinckiaceae > Enterovirga. The sequence goes on along the minus strand of JAQGJZ010000257.1, from coordinate 7,013 downwards.
AAAGGGGAGAAACGTCGAACATGGCCACATCCTCCTAGGAGCAACATGGGTGCGGGGGCGCCCCGTCCGGCGGCACTCCCCGGTCGAGCCTCGCGGCCTCGACGCGCAGCGATTTAGGCGGCGTTTGCGCTCCGTCAAGAGGTCCGCGCAGCCTCCTTGCGTATGAGCCGGGCGGCTCTTTTGGCGTGAGCGGCCGCGTCCCGGTCAGCGAAGACGGCACGGCCGGCGCCGGGTGCGGACCGGCACCTCGCCGGCCCGAATGTTCCTGCTAACCTGCGGATCGCCGATGCCTCGCGTGCCGGAGACGACCCATGCTGCGCACCGCCTTCCAGGCCGTCGATAACGGGTTCCACTTCAGCAACAACGACGTCGAGTGGCAGCTCCACATCCCGTTCATGCCGTTCCTCAAGGGCAAGAACGTCTGTGGCGGCATGTGCTACGCCGCGCTCGACTATTGGTATGCGCGCCAGTCGCCTCCGACGCAGACCAAGGTCCCGCCCCTCGGCACGGAGTTGAACGAGTACCTGGTCGACCGGCAGATCTCGGCGCACGGCTTCGCGATCCCGCGCGTCCTCGGCGCCACGAACTTCCGCATGCGGGCGGACGTCTTCAAGAGCAGCGTCGAGGAGGAGATCCCGAAGATCATCGCCTCCCTCCGGACGGGCAGGCCCATTCCGCTGCTGCTGATCCGCGACAAGATGCTGGACTGCCACTTCGTCCTGGCTATCGCCTGCACGCCCCCAGCGCCGGGCGGCACGTTCACGGACATCACGGTCTACGACCCGAACCAGCCGGACAAGATCGTGCAGTTCTGGGTAAATGCCGGCATCAGCCAGATGAACCTGGCGAATGACGGCAACGTCACGTTCGGCTTCTACGCGGACACGAGCTACGACTTTTCCGATCCGCCCTTTATCCCGGACGAGCGCGTCGCGCCGCTGCCGCTGCCCGTCAGCCCCTATCTGGTCAAGGAGGGGGATACGCTGTTCGGCCTCGCCACGCGGTTCTACGGCGTGGAGGCGCGCTGGGAGGACATCTACGAGGCGAACAGCTGGGCGATCGGCCGGGACGGGCCGCGCATTCTCAAAGCCGGCCAGGTTTTGACCCTGCCGGACTGAGGGGCGTGATGGCGTTTGATCCTGCCGGGCCGTCAGTATTCCGTGAATTCGGCGATCACCCGCACGACGCAGCCGCCGGCGGTGCCGATCCGCAACTCTCCCCAGGGCTGCGGGTACATCCGGTAGAACGGCGCGCCAGGGGGCTGCTCCGGTCGTGGCACAGCCACATCCTTTGGAGGCCCAAAGCGGCTCTCGATGTCGCGCTCCGGGGTGCAGCGGATGTGGCGCTCGACGTCCACGGCCATCAGCCGGATCGCCCCCGTGCTGCGCCGGACCCGGATCTCGGCTCCCGCGAGTTCCTCGATCAGCGTCGACCGTCGCCCCCTCAGCACGACGAACGCCTCCGTAGAGGTCTCGACCGGTCCCTGGAACGCGGCGCCGAGCGCCGCACCGACAGCCCGAAAGCCGCCGGCCCGGGCCACGATCGCGGCCTCGATCGCGTCGAACAAGTCTGACATGGCGGTCCTGCTTTCCGCTACGCGGCCCGGCGGAAGCAGGGCCGCACTCGTGAGAAGGATCAGGGCGAACGCGAAGGGGCGGCGCCTCATGGGGACGGCGGATTCGCGTCGTAGTAGTCCTTGTACGTCTTGCCGTAATAGTCCCGGTAGGTGGGATGGGGCGGCGTGCTCGTGTGTTCGTTGTCGGCAAATTCGTTGCCGATCTTTTGACGCTGTGCGTCGCGATGCGTGTAGTCGTGGTCTTCGGCCGCGGTCTTCTCGTACTTGGGCGCCCCGGCCCCCGAGATGCCGATATCTGAGCCGCCGTTGCCGTTGATCTCGTTGCGGACCTGCGCGTTCATCAGCGTCGCCTCGCCCTCGTCCTTCAGCTCGCGGTTGACGTTCGCGGCGACGTATTGGTCCTTCGTCAGCCCGTTCGGCGGGACATACGGATCCTGCTTGTACATGGCGTGGCCGGTCTCGTGCGCGAGCGACCTGACCGCCGAGTCGGGGTTGCCCCGTTTCGAGCCATCGATGGTGATGACCTTGTTGGCCTTATCGCAAGTGCTGCCCTTTCCGGCCGGCCCGTACTGGATCGTCCAGCCGTCAGCCTGAAGCTTGGCGATGTTCGCGGCCAGCGTATCCGACTTGTTCGCGAGCGCGTCGACGTCGGCGCCAAGCCCGGTGCTGGCGCTGTTCTGGGCGTTCGGCTGGTCACCGATGATGACCGTAAGACAGCCCATGGCGATCTTGTTGGGCGGCCCGAGCGCCTCCATGATCGTGTCCATCTGCCGGCACGCAGCCAGACTGTTGTGGAACACCGTCGTGGACCCGTCGATCACGACGCCCGGCCCGTGCGGCGGGAGGGGAAGCGGCGTCGCGCAAACGTGGATGTCCGCTCCGCCGGCGCTGCCGGTGATCATGGAGCCCATGGTCGAAGCGGCCGTCGTTTTCACCGTCTCCTCGGCGGTCTTCACGGCCGGCAGCCCAGGCGTGCCCGCCGCCGCGACGGTCGCGGCCTCGGCAACAGCGATCGCCGTGTCGGAGGCAGACTTGGCGGCGCCGATCGCGGCCGCAGCCGCAGGTGACACCCCGCGCCAGGCCGGCATCCCGCCGATAACGACGTTGATGCTCCCCGGGCCCGGCTGGAGCACGGGCGGGAGGGGATGGACCACCGGGTCGGCGACCCGGGCTGCGGGACCTCTGGGCATGACGATCCTCCGGTGGTCACGCCATCTCGCGCGGCGCGCCGAGCGCGAGGGCGAGCGCATGGTCGAGACAGGGGCGCACGAGGCGTCCCGCCATTTCGGCAGGCATCTGACTCAGCACCATCAGGAGGGCCGCCCGTATGGCCTTCGGGGTCTGCTCGGGGCGGGCGGGGAGATGGCCGAGCTGGGCAGGCCCGATGCTGCCGCCCGACCAACCGGCCGCGAGCGCGATCCAGGTGGAGGGAAGGCAGCCGTCCGCCGCGGTTCCGACCCTGAGGGCCTCGCGCCGGCGAGCCTCCTCCGGCTCCTGCACCCACGCCTCCGCGGCGTCGAGCGCCTCGCTTCCGGGCACGACCCGCATCAGCCGCCTGAGCGACTGGGAGCCCCACCAGACGGCCTCGCGGCGCGGCAGCAGATAGGCGCAGAACGACAGCGCCGCGCCCCACGCCTCCGCTTCGATCGCGGCTTCGACAAAGGAGACGGACGGCTCGTCGCTCGCGGGCGCGCCGACATCCGCGGCCGCGGTGCCGAAGGCGTCATAGAGGTCCCGCACGGTGTTGAACCGCAAGGGGCGAACCGAGAGGCTGGAAAACCCGGCACCGGATACCGACGGCGAGACGTCGGGGGTCGTTCCAAGCTCCGCGCCCATCACCCAGCCTCCTCGCACGGTTCCTTTTCTTCCGATACTTCAGCATGATCTGTGCGGCAGCGCACGGCCGACTTGCGGCACTTGCGGAATGCTTCATGGGCGAACAGGTCCGACGGCGATCGCCGGGTACCTGTCGCTGCTGCTCAGACGGGTCACGCCATGGCTATGCCGCCGCTGACACAAGACGATCTCGTCCAGGAGGACCGGGTCGGCATGCTGACCACAGGGCTGGGCCCGAACATCCTGGCCCTGTTCCGCTTTCAAGGCAGCGAGGGCTTGAGCGAGCTGTTCGAATACCGGATCGAGGCGCTCAGCCTGCAGCCGGACATCGACTTCGACGCGATCATCGGCACGCAGTGCTCGGTCCGGATACGCAGCTACCACGGCGAGATGCGCCACTTCCACGGCCTCCTGACCGAGGCGAAGTGGCTCGGCAACCGCGACCAGTACTTCCACTACCGGCTTGTTCTACGACCCTGGACCTGGCTGCTGGGCCGAACCACCGAGTGCCGGATATTTCAGAAGAAAAAAGCTCCGGAGATCATCCAGGAGATCTTCAAGCACCGCGGGTTCGGGCAGTCGACGCACTGGATGTCCCGCATCCAGGAGGAGGGCAGCTTCCCAACGCTCGACTACTGCGTCCAGTACCGCGAGACCGACCTCGCCTTCGTGTCGCGGCTGATGGAGCGCGAGGGCATCTATTATTACTTCACGCACAAGGACGGCCGGCACGTGATGGTGCTGGCCAATTCCGCCCAGTCCCACGACGACATCAACACGCGCCAGGTCGAGGGCACCGCCGCCGAACGGCACCCGCCGCCGGTCCCCTCCCCTCGCCTCCCGTATGTGCCGGTGCGCAACAAGGTGGCGCGTGACTCGCAGTACCTCGAGACCTGGACCAGCGAGCGGCGCCTGCGGTCGGGGATCTTCGAGGTGAACGACTACGATTACGAGAAGCCCAACCAGAGCTTGCTGCATACCGATTTCGGCAGCGAGACCTACGCGCACTCGAATTTCGAGGTCTACGAGTATCCGGGCGAATACAAGGAGCTCGAGGCCGGGACGCGCTATGCCCAGTTCGCGCTGGAAGCCGAGCAGGCCCGCGACCACCGGCGGCAGGGCAGCGGCTCAGCCGTGAGCCTGTTCGCGGGCGGCACGACCACGCTCCGCAGCCACCATTCGGGCCAGCAGAACATTAAGTACCTGGTCCTGCGGGCGATGCATTCCTACGGCGACCAGAGCTACCGGACGGAGAAGGCCGGCCCGTCGGATGGGACGTACTCGGGACAATACGAGTTCCTGCCGTCCACCCAGCCGTTCCGCGCCCCCATCGTGACGCCCAAGCCGCGCATCCACGGCGCCCAGACCGCCGTGGTGGTCGACCGGGACGCGCATGGCCGCGTCGACCGGTCGGAGGAAGAGATCGAGGTCGAGAAGCTGACCGAGATCTACGTCTCGTTCTATTGGGACCGGCGGCAGTACAAGGAGAAGCGCTCCTGCAAGGTCCGCTGCGCGCAGCTCTGGGCCGGCAAGAAGTGGGGCGCGCAGTTCATCCCGCGCATCGGCATGGAGGTCGTGGTCGAGTTCATCGAGGGCGACCCGGACCGCCCGCTCGTGACGGGATGCGTCTATAACGACGCCAACCAGCCGCCCTGGAACCTGCCCGACCAGAAGACGATCTCCGGCATCAAGTCCGAATCCACGAAGGGCGGCAACGGCTTCAACATGTGGAACTTCGAGGACAAAAAGGACAACGAGCAGATCAACGTCCACGCCCAGAAGGATCTGAACTTAAAAGTGCTGAACAACGAAACCCGGTCCGTCGGCAGCACCATGACGACGACCATCGGCTATTCGCAGACAACGACCATCGGTAGCGGGTTCAAGCCGCCGACCGGAAAGCCCTCGCGCAAGACCACCATCAAGAACGGCGACGACCAGCTCAACGTGGATAGCGGGGCCATCCTGTACGAGGCGAAGATGAAGATCGAGCTCAAGGTCGGCCCGAGCACCCTCACGATTGACCCAACCGGAATCACGCTCAACGCCCCGACGATCACCATCAAGGCCGCCGGCCTCCACACGATCCAGGGCCTGCCCGTGAAGATCAACTGAGATGGGGCTCCCCCGCGGGGAGCTCGCGGCGGCTATTCGGACCGGGCGCGCTCTGCTCCGAAGGCCCGGAGCCAGAGGCGGCCGGCAATGGCGGACTTGTCCAGTTCGATCACGTCCTGCGAGTAGGTGCCCGTGTACAGCTTGGCGATCATCTGGTCGCGCATGTGCCCGGTCAGTGAGAAAGCGACCTCGATCTGCTGCACCCGGCGCCGCCGCGGGCGCGTGGCCTCGACCAAACGCGCCGGAAATGGCTCCACCTCAGACATGTGCAGGGTCAGCTCCGATGGCGGCTCTGCGTCCTCAGGAAGCTCGACCACGGCACGATCGAGGCCCGCCCGGACCAGCCGGCCTGTTGTCGCCTCCCCGGTCCCCGCTCCCCACAGGCAGACCGGCTCATCGGCCCTAAAGCTGTCGAGGAGTGGGCGCGCCTTCTCGAAACAGATCAACGACGCGATGGCGAGCACGGAAATGTTCACGGCCCCCCACCAGGCCGCCACGATCGAGAACTCACCCTCCGGAATGAGCCGCCATTCCGGGACGATGTTGATCACCAGCCCCAGCCCCGTCGCGGCGATCAGCACCGCGCAGCAGGCGAAGGTGTAGCCGTCGAAGCGGTTGTCCTCGTTGCCGGAGCCCTTCGGCGTGACCTTGAACGGCCGTCCGAAGGGGCGAACGATGGACGAGACGACGGTCGGCAGCATGCGGAAAGTCGAGAAGGTCCCGACCGCGCTGGAGATGACGGGCAGGTAACGCGTCGGCGTGATCCACGCCATGAACAGGAAGTAGGCCAGCAGAACAGGCACTTGGTAGCGCAGAATGTCCTCTACACCCCTGAGATAGAGGGGCTGGATCCCGGTCAGGAGATACACAACAGGCACGATCAGGATCGACAGGCGGACCACGTATTGCACCAGCCATGAGACCGGCAGGAACATGATGCGCTGGAACAGCGTGAGGCCGGGGCCGTGCAGCGGGCCGTTGCTCAGAAACAGCGTCTGGATGCCGCCCTGGCACCACCGCTCACGCTGGACGAAGTAGCCTTTGAGGTTCTCGGCCGCGAGCCCCATCGAGAGGCGCTCGTTGAGGTAGCGCGTCTTGTACCCCTTGTTCAGCATCGCCAGCGTGGTGAGCAGATCCTCCGTGATGCTCTCGGTCGGAAAGCCTCCGATCGCGTCCACGGCCGCCCGCCGGGCGATCGAGCATGAGCCGCAGCAGAAGCTCACATCCCAGGCGTCGCGGCTCGCCGCCATCTCGTCAAAGAACAAGCGCTGCTCGTCGGGCCAGACGCGCTCGAGCGAAAGGTTGGACTGGACAGGGTCACTGTTGAAGAAATGCTGTGGCGTCTGGACGATCCCGGTCTGCGGATCGGAGAAGAAGGGGAGAGTTCGCCGAAGAAAATGCCGGTAAGGCACGAAATCCGCGTCGAAGATGTCGATGAAGTCGCCTGACGATACCTGGAGGCCGTTGTTCATGTTGCCGGCCTTCG
>JAQGJZ010000143.1 GCA_028290385.1 Enterovirga sp. | reverse complement strand
GGCTGCTGCTGACCTGCTTTGGCGGTGCCGCCACGGCGGCGGCGGTCTTTGCGGGCCGGCGCTTCGGCTCATGGCGCGCCCGGCTCCTCCTGGCCGGGCTCCTCGGCAGCGGCGTCGCAATCCCGTTGCTAGCGCTCTATGCCGGCTGCCTCCTGAACCCGCTCGGCGACCTGCCGGACATCGTGCGGCGGGACTGGCTGGCGCAGGTCGCCGAAGCACTCTCGCTGCCGCGCGCCCTCCTCTACAGCCCCGAGATGGTTCTCGGCGGCATCGTGCCGCTCGCGATCGGCGCCGTCCTCGCTCTCCGGCGGGCTCGCGGGGCGGCCATCCCGGAGGCGGCCTACCGAGACGCGGTCCTTGCCGGTTTTCTGGCCGCCGGCGTCGCGGTCGCGGCCGTTCAGCTGCGCGGGATCTACGCGGCATCGGCCGCCCTCCCCCTGGTCGCGGGCCCGGCCCTCGACCGCGCGCTACGCATGCTCGCGGCCCGGCAGGACCGAGCGCGGGCCTTCGCCAGCCTTGCGCTCGCACTCGGGACGCTGGGCAAGGTGGCGGCCTTGCCGGTGCTCGCCGTGCAGGCCGTCTCGGGCTGGAAGGCGCCGGCCGGCATCACCCGGCAGATTTCGGACTGCGCCGATCAGCGCTCCGTGGCGCGCCTGCGCGCCCTCGGCCCGGCGACCGTCCTGGCACCGATCGATCTCGGGCCCGCGCTCCTGCTCCATACGCCGCATGCAATCGTCGCGGCGCCGTATCACCGGGCGGCAGCCGGGATCGCCGCCACCCTCACGGCCTTCTCCGGGTCGGAAGCGGACCTCAGGCGGGAGGCGGAGGCGGCCCCTGCCGGGCTCGTGGCGCTCTGCCGCGCCTGGACTGAAGGCGAGCCGGACAGCTTTGCCCATGCACTCGCGGCAGGCAGGCGCGTGCCGTGGCTCGAGCCGGTGGTCGCCGGCTCCGGCGACCTCATGGCCTGGCGCGTCGTGCGGAGCGACGCCCGCCGCTAGCCGAAACGCAAAACGGCCGGGCTTTTGCCCGGCCGCATCCCTGGATCAGACGATCACAGGATGAAGGATCACTCGGCCGCCTGAAGCTGCGTGCCGTCCTCGCGCTTGCCGTCCGTGTAGGTCGGGCCTGCGCGGTTCTGGCCGGGAGCCGGCTTGCCGGGAAGCGACGGCAGCGCCTTGGCCTTCTCCAGGTCGAGCCCGGCGGCCTCCGCAACGCGACGGCCGTAATCCTCGTCGCAATGCCAGAAGTGCCACACCATGCGCAGGCCGAGCTCCTCCGGGCATTGCTTCAGGTCGCCGCCGATATTGGCGATCAGGTCCTCGCGCTCCCAATCCTGGAACGTGCGGTAGCGAACGCCGGCCTGCGTGTAGTCGTCCTGCGCGCGGGTCGTCTCGTAGCGGCCGAGATGGCCCTCGACGAACTGGTGGTAGTCCTTCGCGGGCTTCGGCGCCTCCTTGAGACCGCGGCCGAGATAGCTCGGCTCGTAGTTCACGTGCCGGCTCTCGCCGCCCCGATCGACCACGTAGGTCATCTGGCCGTCGCGCTGGTTGGTGGCGACCTTCGCGCCCGCCTGCGGCGCGTTGATCGGCAGCTGCAGGTAATTCGGGCCGACGCGGTAGCGCTGGGTGTCCGAATAGCTGAGCGTGCGGCCCTGCAGCATCTTGTCGTCCGAGAAGTCGATGCCGTCGACGAGGACGCCCGTCCCGAACGCCGATTGCTCGACCTCGGCGAAGAAGTTGTCCGGCGCGCGGTCCAGCACCATGCGGCCGACCGGCAGCAGCGGAAACTGATCTTCCGGCCAGCGCTTGGTGTCGTCGAGCGGATCGAACGACAGGTGCTCGTTCGGGCCGTCCGGCATGATCTGCACGCAGAACTCCCACTCGGGGAAATTGCCGGCGCTGATGTTGTCGTAGAGGTCGCGCGTCGCGTGGCCGACATCCTTCGCCTGGATCTCGGAGGCCTGCTTCGAGGTCAGGTTGCGGACGCCCTGCTTCGGCACCCAGTGGAACTTGCACAGGTGCGCCACGCCCTCGGCGTTGACGAGCTTGTAGGTGTTGACGCCCGAGCCTTCCATTTCCCGGTAATTGGCCGGGATGCCCCACGGGGATTTCAGCCAGGTCACCATGTGCAGCGACTCGGGGTGCATGGCGACGAAGTCGTAGAAGCGCCACGCCTCCTGCCGGTTGGTCACCGGATCGGGCTTGAACGCATGGATCATGTCCGGGAACTTGATGGCGTCCCGGATGAAGAAGATTTTCAGGTTGTTGCCGACGAGGTCCCAGTTGCCCTCGAGCGTCTTGAACTTCACGGCGAAGCCGCGCGGGTCGCGCTCGGTCTCGGGGCTCTCCTTGGCACCCGCGACGGTCGAGAAGCGCACGAACATCGGCGTCTTCACGCCGGTCTCGTTCAGGACGCGGGCGCGGGTGTACTTGGAAGCCGGCTCGTTGCCGATCTTGCCATAGGCCTCGAACCACCCGTGGGCGCCGGCGCCGCGGGCGTGGACGACCCGCTCCGGGATCCGCTCGCGGTCGAAATGGGTGATCTTCTCGATGAACTGGTAGTTCTCGAGCGTCGCCGGTCCTCGCTCGCCGATCGTGCGCATCGACTGGTTGTCGCTGACCGGATGCCCTTGGCGCGTCGTCAGGGTCCTGTTGTCTTCCGCCATAAGCGCCTCCTCTTGCGCAGCCCCAGCAGCAGATTGGAGCTGGACGAATTGCAGGTGGGGTTATGACTCCCCTGCGACCTAAAGAGCAAATGCATGCTTTGTCCGGATTCGATAGGCTCCGGCTATGAATGTCGCCGCACTCTCGCTCCGCGATCTCGAATACGTGGTGGCGGTCACGGAGGAGCGCCACTTCGGCCGGGCGGACGAACGCTGCAACGTCAGCCAACCGTCGCTTTCCGCACAGATCCGCCGGCTCGAAGAGGCGCTCGGGCTGACGCTGTTCGAGCGCACGAGCCGGAGGGTGCTGCCGACCGCCCGCGGCGACGCGGTCGCCCGCCAGGCCCGCGCGGTTCTGGCCGAGGCGCAGAAGCTGATTGTCCTCGCCCAGGAGGGCGCCGATACCTTTGCCGGCCGGCTCGCGCTCGGCGCCATCCAGACGCTCGGGCCCTATCTCTTCCCGCGCGTGCTCCGCGCGCTGCGGCAGCGCTTTCCCGAGCTAACGCTGAACCTAAGCGAAGGGCGAACGGCCGATCTGCTGGACGGGCTGCGCGAGGGCCGGCTCGACGCGGTGTTGCTGTCCCTCCCGGTGGACGATGGCGCGCTCGCCGTCTTCCCGATCTTCGACGAGCCCTTCCTGCTCGCCTGCCCGGCGGAGCATCCGCTGGTGCGCGAGGCGGAGCTCAGGGCCGATAAGCTCGCCGGCGGGGAGCTGCTGCTGCTGGATGAGGGAAATTGCCTGCGCGACCAGGCGCTCGCGGCCTGCGCCGCGGGCCCGAATGCCGGGCGCCACGCGACGAGCCTGGAGACGCTGCGCTCCATGGTGGCCGCCGGCGCGGGCTACACCCTCATGCCGCGCCTCGCCTCCGAGGAAGGCCCGGACGTGACCGGCCTCGTGGTCGCGCGGGCCTTCGCGCCCGGCGGCCCGTCCCGCCCGATCGCGCTCGTCTGCCGCGCGACCGATCCCCGCCGAAGCAGCCTGGAGCAGCTCGCGGCCTTTTTTCGCGACACGGCGCCGGAGGGCACCCAGCCGACGCCGGTCTGACGCTCAGGCCGCGATGAGCAGCCAGGCCACCAGGGCGACCGGAGCGGCGACGCCCAGAAGAAACGGCAGAACGTGCTGGCCCATACCAGGGCGGCACGGCGCGGCGAGCCGCGGCGACACCATGTAGGCGGCCTAGCGCGGCAGGCGCGGTGCGAACAACCGCTGATCCGCGCCGAACAACTCGACCGAGGCCGCCGCGGCGGCATGCGCCACGAGATCCGGCCCAGCGCCCTCGCGCTCGCCGCTCGACAGAAAGGGCAAGCCCACCGCCGCCGCACCCAGCATGGCGCAGAAGCCGGCCATGATGCCGAAGAACGAGATCGCGCGGCGCAGCCCGACCAGGTGGGCGCCGCCCAGCGTGTCCGGATCGCGCTGCATCGCCCGGACATTCGCGAGGGTTCTCGACAGCTCTGATTGGTGGTGCATGTCAGCTCCGTGGGAAATTTGCCCACACGTTGTCGCCGGACTTTTGCCAGATGTC
>JAQGJZ010000212.1 GCA_028290385.1 Enterovirga sp. | reverse complement strand
CGTAGTTCGAATAGAAATGCGAGAAATGCGTGTTTCCGTGCACCTCCAGCCATTTCTGCGTGCTGCCCGCGCGCATGTAGCCTTCGAAATTGCCACGGGTATGCAGGCCGACGCCGCCCCAATTGGCGGCGGACAGAAGCGGCGCCGAGATCTTCGAGAAATCAGACGGGCTGCGGGCGCGGTGGAACTCGTCCTCGAGGCGCCGCGAAATCACCTCGTTGTAGAGATCGAGGCGGTTCGCCTGCAACTCCTCCTCGGACAGCGTCTCGGGCCCGCCGACCGGCTCGCCGGTGACGCGGCTGCGGGCACCGCGCTCGCCGATGCCGTGCTGCATGCTCACGACCTGGCGATTATACCACTTGCCCATGAACTCGTTGAGAATGCCGCCGCTGCGGATCTGCTCGCGGTAGAAGTCCGAATAGCCTTCCCAGATGCAGAGCGCGGCCAGATGCGGCGGCTGCAGCGGCGCCACGAGCCACTGGTTCACGGCGTAATACGAAATGCCGCTCAGTCCGACCTTGCCATTGCTCCAGGGCTGCGTCCCGGCCCATTCGATGCACTCGTAGATGTCCTGCGTCTCGCGCGGCGAGAACGGGTCGAGATAGCCGGGCGAGCGCCCGGCGCCGCGGGAATCGACCCGAAGGCAGATATAACCGTCCGGGACCCAGCGCTCGGGGTCGACCAGCTCCCAGCTTTGATAAACGCTCGAGGTGCCTTCAAGCACCTCGGGGAAGCTCTCGATCATTCGACTCCAGGCACTCTTGTACCCGTCCTCGAAGTGGAGCCCCTTCGCATAAGGGCCGTAGTGGAGGATGACAGGGTAGCGGCCTTCCGCGAGCGGCCGGAACATGTCGGCGCGCAACACGATCCCGTCCCCCATCGGGATCGGGAGGTCCCAGTCGACCTTCATGCCGTCCCGGATTTCCGTCTTGTGCTGGCCGTCGCTCAACTCAGGTCTCCACTTCACAGACAGGACCGGTCGGGCATCCCGGTCGGCACATTCCATGCTGCCCGGATCTCAGATCAGTTTGTCGCCTTGCGGAGAACGGCGGCGAGGTCCTTCGCCTCGTCGAGACTGTCCACGAATTGGTTCGAGTACATCTCCGACGGCTTCGGCTTTCTAGGAATATCTTCGCTGAACACCTCGATGGACGCGGCCCATTTCTCGTCGTTCATCTTCCCAAATCGCTCCGCATATTCAGGCGATTTGTACAGGTCGTAGATGATGGCGAGCTTGCGCGTTTCCAGCTTGAGGTCGCGATCGGGCGACACCTTGACCACCTCCGCGACCGCTGCCTCCATGTTGTCGCGGGTCCAGATGAGGCCTTCCAGCGTCGCCTTGACGAAACGCCGGACGAGATCCGGGTTGGTCTTGATCATCTGCTCGCTCGTGTAGATGACCGTGCCGTAGTTCTTCAGCCCGTAATCCTTGAGCGCCAGCGTGTTTACCGGGAAGCCCTTGTCTTCCATCGTGAGCGACTGACCGTAGGAGAAGCCGTATAGGGCGTCGAGTTGCCCGGCCACGACGAGTTGTACCTCGGCGCCGCGCGCGACGTTGACGAACTCGACATCGTCGCGCGTCAGGCCGCCGGCTTTCAGGAGCGAGTCGAGCTGCGCCTTCGCGTTCGCCTGGAACCAGGCCAGCTTCTTCCCCTTCAGGTGTTTGGGGTCGGTGATGTTCGACTTCTTGAGCGAGATCACCGCAACCGGCGTGTCCGGCTGGTCAGCCATGATGGCGACGACGGGCACGCCGTTGGCGCGGGCCTTCACGAAGCTGTCGATGTTGGCCACACCGAACTGCTCGCGGCCGCTGCCGATGAGCACCTCGTTGCTCTGGCCGGCGGCCGGCGGCCGGATGTCGACCTCGAGGCCCTGCTTCGCATAGAAGCCCTGCTTGGTGGCCGCGAAGTACTGCGCGTGCATGCCCCAAGGGGCAAAGTTGATCCGCAGCGACACCTTGTCCAGCGCCTGAGCCCCGAATGAGACGAGGCAGAATGCTGCCACCAGCAAGGCCGCACTGCGCAACCGACCTGACCTACCAGTCATAAGCCCTCCTGGTTCTCGGCAGCACATCCACGCTGTGCACTGCTCTCGCATTGCGCTCTGTCGAGCGGTCCCCCACGCAGACCTCGACGCGTATTGCTGTCCAATACGGTCGTTTGAACTGCGCCCGGGAGGATCGCCAACAGCTCCGAACTTGTCAATCAGCGCGGATGCGCCAGCGGCGGCAGCTGATTACTCCGCAGCGCCGCCCACGCCTCTGCCTGATCGGCTGATCACGAGCCCCTCGACGAGCGCCGCTTGCCTTTGCCTCTCGACTTCGCGAGCGACGGAACGGCCAGGCCGGCAGCGAGCACCGGGATGATGTGGTGCATGGCGGCACTGCTGTCCGCCATCGAGTATTCGCTTCCGAGAAGCTGCTGAAGCCTGCCGCTGTCGGCCCGCACATACATCATGGCCCCGTAGATGCAGGCCAGGCGCCAGAAGAGATCCTCCTGGGCGAGGTGCGGGCAGGCGCGCGCCAGGATGTCCACGAAGCGGGCCGCAACCGTATCGTAGAGCTCGTAGATGGTTCGTCTCGCCTCCGGTGATGGATCGGCGGACGCCCGCCCCGACAGGCGCCGGAAATTATCCGCCCCGGGTGCGGCGCTGATCCGGATGGCCGGTCCGATGAACGCGTCGAGCACCGCTGACGGGTCGAGTTGGCCTGTCCTGGCCTCTTCGTCGAGGCAGGCCTGAAGCAGGCGTGCGCGTTCCTCGTTCATCGGCACGACGCGCCGCTCGAACACGGCGCGGTACAGGCCCTCCTTGCCCTGGAAATGGTAGTGCGCCGCCGCGAGATTCACGCCGGCGGTCCCCGTGATGGTCCGCATGGACACGCCATTGAACCCATGCTCGGCGAACAGCTGCTCGGCCGCGTCGAGCAGCCGTGAGCGCGTCTCGGCCGGATCGTGGGTCGGGGCTGCCGACGGAATGGGATCTGAGCTCTGCATGATTCAAACGTCCGTTTGACACTTAAGCCCAGCCGTGCACCATTCGCAAAGCGAACGTCGCAATCGAACGGACGTCGCCGGGAGATGAACGAGATGGCACGGGTGCTCGACCTGGCGGGATTGCCGCGCGAGGGAGTGGCTGCGGGTGTCGCTCGCTCGTCGCTCACGGCCGGGGAAACGCAGTGGATGGACGCCGAGGCGCTGGCGATCTCGCCCGGAGCTTCCATCGGCGGGCACGTACCCGACGGCTCGGACGCCTACTTCTTCGTCGTCGAGGGCGCCGTGTCGCTCGATGCTGCGGGCCAGACGCACACGCTGCCCCTCCAGGCTTCCGCGGTGCTGCAGGAACGAACGGAGTTCACGCTCACGGGCACCGCCCGGTCGGAATCCTTGGTGCTGCAGGTCGTGGCCCCGCCCAAGGGAGCCCCGAGCAAGCTCGCCGGCTTTGCCGGGGGCGCGTGGGTCCGCGAGCGCAGAGAGCTGCCGCGGGTCGACATCCCGGAGCAGAAGAAGGTGCGCTTCTACATCGCCAGCAAGGATGCGGCGGCCTCGGACCGGGGGCATGCGATGATCGTCCACTACGAGAAGGATACCCTCACCCCGCTTCACTACCATCCAGATGCCGAGAGCATGTTCGTCCTCCTGGATGGGGAGATCCGGTTCGTTGTGGATGGCCGCGAGGTGATCGTTCGGCCTGGGCAGGCCGCCGTGTTCCGCGCCGGCGATCGTCACAGCCTGCGCTGCGCCGAGGGGACAACGACCGCGAGCTTTCTCGAATTCCATATCCCGGCCGCGTTCAGCACGGTGAAGGAGTAACCCGATGCGTCTCGTCACCCATTCGAAGGCCGGCGCGGCATGCCTCGGGATCGTCGTCGGAGACCGGGTCCTCGACGTGGCCGACGCCGCTGCACGCTTCGGCCGGGGTGGTGCCGCAACCTCGCTGCTCGCCCTGATCGAAGGCGGCGCCGCGGCACTGACGGCGGTCCGCAACCTTCCCGAGCTCGCAGCTGGCGTGGCGGATCTCTGGACGCCTCTCGGCACGGCCGAACTGCTCGCGCCGATCCCACGGCCGGCCAAGAACGTGTTCTGCGTCGGTCGGAACTACAAGGCTCACATCGAGGAAGGCGCACGGGCGCGCGGCGTCCCGGTAACCTTCCCGACCGTCCCGGAATACTTCTCCAAGCCGCCCACCTCCGTCATCGGCCATGGGGCCGACATCAGGCTCGACACGCGGCTGACGCAACAGCTCGATTACGAGGTGGAGTTGGCCATCGTGGTCGGACGAACCTGCCGCGACCTCCCGGTTGGCGAGGCCATGTCGGCCGTCTTCGGCTACACGGTGCTCAACGACATCAGCGCGCGCGACCTGCAGCGCAAGCACGGCCAGTGGTTCAAGGGAAAGGGTCTGGACACCTATTGTCCGGTCGGGCCCTGGGTGGTCACGGCGGACGCGTTCGGCGACCCGGCCGGGCATCGGATCTCGCTGCGGGTCAACGGCGAAACGCGCCAGGACTCGACCACGAGCGATCTCCTGTTCGACTGCGCCACGATCGTATCCGTGCTCTCTCAGGGGCTCACCCTCGAAGCTGGCGACATCATTGCAACCGGCACTCCGGCGGGCGTCGCGCTCGGGATGACGCCTCAGGCCTGGTTGACCGACGGCGACGTGGTCGAGGCCGAGGTCGAAGGCATCGGCATCTTGCGCAACACGGTCCGGACGGTGGCCTGAACGAGCCTCGGGGAGACAGCGAATGAGCGAACGAGGCGCGAGATCGGGAAGGATAGGCCACGCGACGAGCGCGCTGGCCGTCGCGGCTGCCCTGGCCGGAGCCGCCCCGCAGGCGCATGCCGCCGATCCGACGAAGGTGGTCATCGGCATCGCGTCCCGCAGCTTCAATGCCGGCTTCTCCAACATGTGGATCGGCATTCCGCTAGGCCTCTACGGGCCGACCCTGGCCCCGGAGGCCTTCGGCACCCAGGGCGCGCCCGAGAACCTACAACTGATGCTCTCCGGCAAGGTGACCATGAGCACGGGCGTGCAGGATGTACTCCTGAACGCCCAGGCCGAGGGCCGAACCCTGCCCGCCGTCATCCCATGCGTGTATCTGCGCGGCATGATCCACCGGATCAGCGTGCTGCCGGGGAGCTCGATCCAGAGCATCGCGGATCTCGCAGGCAAGCGCGTCGGCGTGCCGAGCCTGTCGGCCGGGGTCGTCCAGTACGTCAAATTCGCCGCCCGGAGCATCGGCATCGATCCGAACGCGATCCAACTCCTCGCGGTCGGCGACAACCAGCAGGCCGCGACGGCCCTGACCAGCGGCCGCATCGACGCTGTCGCCAACGCGGATGTCGACGTCGCGCGCTTCATCTCGATCGGCGTGAATGTCCGCAGCCTGCCGCAGCCGCCGCAGGTCAAGGACGCGGCCGTCGCCTACGTGTTCGCCTTCGCCAAGCCCTGGTTCGAGGGCCACAAGGCGGAAACCGCCGCGATGCTGCAGGGCATGATCAAGGCGATCATCGTGATGCTCGAGAACCCGGAAGCCGCAGTCCGCATCAGCTTCAGCATGTACCCACAATCGATCCCGACGGGCGTTCCGTTCGACAAGGCGGTCGCGGATGCGGTCGAGATCATCAAGATCCGGGCGCCTGTGATCGAACGCGACATCGGCACGAACCATCGCTGGTGCGAGTTCTCCAAGGAAAACTGGGCCAGCTACATCGACATGCTTGGCCTCCAGGGGAAGGCCGATCCGTCGGTCTTCTACACGGACGAGCTGATCGATACGATCAACGCCTTCGACGAGGCTAAGCTCCGGGCCTGGGCACGTGGTCTGAACCCGCCGAAGGACAATGCCGCGGTGAGCGCCTGGCTCGCCACACTCGCGCCGCCGCAGCTGTGATCGCGGCCCCGAAGCCTACCCGCGTGGACGCGCAGCCCCCGGGCGCCCCCGCCATCCAGGTCCAGGGGCTCGTCAAAACATATCGTTCGCAGCGCGAGGGCACGGTCCGGGCGCTTGAGGAGATCGACTTCACGGTGGCGGATGGCGAGTTCATCTGCATCGTGGGCCCGTCAGGCTGCGGCAAGTCCACGCTTCTCAAGATCCTCGCCGGCATCGTTCCGCATTCCGTCGGGACGGTGCTGGTGCGGGGCAAGGCGCCCCGCGACGCAGACAACCGGCTCGGGTTGGTCTTCCAGGCGCCCGTCCTCCTGCCCTGGCGGACCGTTCTCCAGAACACGCTCCTGCCGGCCCAGGTTCTCGGGCTCGATCGGGCGGCGTCCCAGGCCCGGGCCCACGAGCTTCTCCGCATGGTGGGACTGGAGCAGTTCGCCGCGTCCTACCCGAGCGAGCTGAGCGGCGGCATGCAGCAGCGCTGCTCGATCACGCGCGCGCTCCTGCACGATCCCTCGATCCTCCTCATGGACGAGCCTTTCGGCGCCCTCGATGCGATGACGCGGGACACGATGAACCTCGAGCTGCAGCGGATCTGGCGCGAGAGCGGGAAGACCATCTTCCTGATCACCCACTCGATCCCGGAAGCCGTCTTCCTGGCCGATCGCGTCCTCGTCATGAGTCCCCGGCCGGGCCGGATCATCGAAGAGATCCGGATCGATCTTCCCCGTCCCCGCGATCTCGACACGATGTCGGAGCCGGTCTTCGCCGAGGCGGTGCGCCACATCCGTCGGCTGTTCGGGATCGGCGCGCAGGACCGTCCGCATGTCGATTGAAAGCGCCGCGCGCGCGGCGGTCGCCCGACCGGAGCCCCGGGCGGGCTTGTCGCTGCGCCGGCTGCTCGACCGCTCGCTCGGCCTGATCTCGTTCGTGCTCCTCGTGGCCGCCCTGGAGGCGGGCCTCTGGCTCTTCGGTGTGCCGGACTACGTCCTGCCCCGCCCGTCGCAGATCTTCTTGGCCCTGGTGCGCGGCTTCGCACCCCCGATCCTGTCGCCGTCGCAATATTATGTGAACATCGGCACGACGCTGATCGAGGCGGTCGCCTCCTTCGTCCTGGGCAGTGCCTTCGGGACCCTGGCCGGCGCCCTGATCGTCGAGTTCAGGAGCGTCCGGCGCCTCGCGCTGCCGTATATCGTGGGCCTGCAGAGCGTGCCTAAGGTGGCACTGGCGCCGCTCTTCGTCGTTTGGTTCGGGTTCGGGATCGAATCCAAGATCCTGCTCGGCGTGCTGCTGACCTTCTTCCCGCTGCTGATCAACACCGCGGCCGGCTTCTCGGCGGTCGAGCGCGACCGCCTGGAGCTCATGACCAGCCTCAAGGCGAAGGCCTGGACCACGTTCTGGATGGTCAAGTTCCCGAGCGCCTTGCCGTTCATCTTCGCGGGGCTCGAAATGGCGGCCGTGTATTCGATCCTGGGCGCCGTCGTGGGCGAGTTCGTCGGCGGCAATTCAGGCCTCGGCGTCCTCAT
Source organism: Enterovirga sp. (assembly GCA_028290385.1). Lineage (GTDB taxonomy): Bacteria > Pseudomonadota > Alphaproteobacteria > Rhizobiales > Beijerinckiaceae > Enterovirga. Next base: position 4,266 of record JAQGJZ010000212.1, on the reverse strand, counting down.
CCTGAACCGCAACGCCGCGATGGATATCGCGGGCTCCCTTGCAGCGCTCGTGATCCTGGCCGTGATGGGCATAGCGCTCCAGCGCGCCGTGGCATTCGCGCGGCAGCGCGTACTCTTCTGGGCGCCCAGCAACGACGCGCTGGACACACGCGATCCGGAGTAGCTGATCGGGTCCACTAAGCCGCACTCGAGCGGGTTTTGTCGACCGCCCGTCTTGGTACGAGCGATTGCTTCCGGGCCGCGCCATCACCGGACATCGGCTGCTTGCCCGGAAGCGGACGTGCGCATTCAGGCTTCGTTTACGCCTGCTCTCCACCCTGAGCGGTCGCTCGGGTCACGGCGGCCAGGAGCCGCCGTGGCTGCTTCAGAGGTCGGTCTGCTCAGAAAGGACAAGGGCGTCAGCGACCTCGATCCCGAGGTACCGGACAGTGCATTCTAGCTTCGTGTGTCCGAGCAGAAGCTGGCAAGCTCGCAGGAACGTCCCACGCGCGTGGGCTAGGCCTACTAGCTGCGCCTGACGCTTCATCAGTCTCGACCCGCCACCGCCGCGTCAATCCTCGTGTTCACCCCCCCGAGACCGGCTATTTTTCAGTTTGCACGGGAGCCGCCCTGGCCGCTTCGGAGGCCCCGCGAGCCCGGCCCTGCGTCTCAGAGCCCGTCCAGCACGTCCCTGACTTTCGCTGCCAAGTCGACATACGAATACGGTTTTGCGATCAGCTGAACGCCGGCATCCAGACGCCCCTGGTGGACGATCGCGTTGCGCGAATAGCCCGTCGTGAACAGGACCTTGATCCCTGGCCGGAGCGCCCGCGCATTATAGGCGAGGCGCTCGCCATCGAGGCCGTTCGGCAGCACGACATCGGTGAACAGCAAGTCTATCGTGGCCTGCCTCTCCAAGATCCGGAGCGCTGAGGGACCATCCTGAGCCTCGATGACCTGATACCCGAGTTCCCGCAATGTCTCGGCCGAGTAGGCCCGAACGTCTTCGTCGTCCTCGACCACCAGGATGGTCTCCTTTCCGCCCCCCTCCGGACTGATGTTCAGCTCGGGAACGTCCTCCTCATGCGTGCCCCCAATCAGGCGGGGTAGGTAGATCCTGACCGTCGTGCCGACGAGCGGCTCGGAATAGATCTTGACATGGCCTCCGGACTGCTTCGCGAAGCCGTAGACCATGCTGAGCCCAAGGCCGGTGCCCTTCCCGACCTCCTTGGTCGTGAAGAAGGGCTCGAAGACGCGCGCCGCCGTCTCCCGGTCCATCCCAACACCTGTGTCCGACACTGAGAGCACGACGTACTGACCAGGACGCACCTCGGCGTGTGCCCTCGCGTATGCCTCATCCAGCATGGTATTGGCAGTTTCGATCGTGAGCTTACCGCCTTCCGGCATGGCGTCCCGTGCATTCACGGCGAGGTTTAGGATCGCGTTCTCCAACTGGTTCGCATCCGCCTCGACGCGCCACAGCCCTCCGGCCACGACGGTCTCAACGGCAACGGTCTCCCCGAGTGAGCGGTGCAAGAGATCCGACATGCCCGAAACAAGTGCGTTCACGTCGATAGGCTTGGGATCTAGCGGCTGCCGGCGCGAGAACGCCAGAAGGCGCTGCGTCAGCGTTGCGGCCCTGCGGGCACCTTTCATGGCACTGTCCGCCGAGCGACGCAGCCGGCCAGCCTCCTCGGGCAGGTTCCTTTGCAGGACATCCAAGTTGCCTACGACGACCTGAAGGAGGTTGTTGAAATCGTGGGCGATTCCGCCGGTGAGCTGTCCGACCGCCTCCATTTTCTGAGCTTGCGCGAGTGCAGCTTCCGCCTTGCGGCGCTCCTCCACTTCGATCTGGAGCTCCCGAGTCCGATCCAGAATGCGTTCTTCGAGTGTTTCGTTGAGCAGCCGCAGCTCGACATTAAGACGGGCCGCCTCCGACAGAGCTCGTTGTAATTGGCCGGCCTTAGCGGCGATCTCTCCCCGTGCACCGTCTAGCGCTGTTGCCAATTCCCGCGCACGACGAGAGGCCTCCTGGGCGGCCCGGGCGTGCCCAGCGGCCTCGAAGCCAGCGCTCTCGGACCGCAGCAGCGCCGAGACGAGTGGGACCACGTCTTCGAGTTCCGACCTGCTTATCGTGCGTCTGCCACCAATGAAGATCAGGGCCGTGCGATCTGGCCAAAGGAGGACCTGCGCTGTCTCAACCGTATCCGCGTCCGGATATGCGAGCTCCGTCGTGAATTCCGAAGCTTCTCGGCAGCGCGCCAGCAGCCTCCGCCAGGTCGGTCCTCCGGGCAGCGTTTGTGGGAAGCCGGGCGCGGGCCGCAGGGCCCCCACTTCACGGTCAGGGATAAGGATGAGGAGCGCCCGCGCGCCAAGCTGCCTGGCAAGCGCGTCGGCGTTCTCGCGCCGGCAGTCGGGATCGGCCAGCGCATTAAAGAGGATGCGCGCCTCGTTCGACAGAACCGCTACTCCGGAAAGACGCAGACCACTGCCGTGCAATTGTGGAAGCCTTCGAACTGGCCCTCCGCCCGGGCGATCTGACCATGGGTGTTGCAGCCGGCAAGATCGATGCCTCCGAGCTTGTTGATGACGGCTCCGAGCTCGGATTCGAAGCTGTTGCCCAAGCGCAGGCGCGTTGCGACACAGTCGAAAAACAGAGCGGCCTTGGGCTTGTGCTCTCCAAGAGACCTCAGGGCAGCATCGCTTGCCCGCTCCGCTGCGGTGATCGCCGAGCCCTCAGAGCTGCGCATCATTCGGACGACGCTCCCGACAGGAATTTCCGAGGCGCATAGGACCGAGCCGTCGTCGTTGATTGCGAGCGGTACGCGGAGCCGGTAGACGCCTCCTACTTCGATACCGAGGATGTTGTGCAGAAAGAATGGGACGGGAGCATCTCGGTCGATCTTCTGTTGCGTGAATTCTGCGTGTTCCTGGAACGCCTCCACGGCAGGAAAGCCGTTCAGGCTGATGACCCGCATACCATGCGCCTCTGTGACTCGAAAGGCTTCGGAGCAGGGCTCCCAGCCATGGCTCGCACCGATGCCGATAGGCTTGTCGGAGAGGATTTCGAGAGCGACCGCTGCATCCGTCAGCACCTCGGTGCCAAGAAATACGGGGGTTCGGCTGAATTGCGCGTCGTCCCCGGCTCCACCGCCTACGAACTGATATTGGCCCGCAGTGGCGAGCGTTAGCTCCTCGACCAGTACGTCAGCATGGCCAGCCATCGCGTCGGTCATGACCAGTGCCGAGCGAAAGCTGTGCTTCTTGTCGGATCGGCCGTCGAACCCGGCGACAATCTGCATGGCAGCTCCTTTTACGTCGCGGCTTAGGTCGCGACCCACGCACGCGGAAAACCGCATCTCGGGAGCGCAGAAAGCGAGCGCACATGCCATGCCCTGGCCGCGAACCTCACGGGTAAATTCGCCTGCCGACGAAGCACCTACGACCACCTCACACGGGCATTCGACGGCGAAGGCATTGAGCAGCGCCGAATGGTCGTATTTAGGGGAAGCAAATATCACCACCGCGCTAGGTTCCTTGCAGAGACCAGCAAGGACCCTAGAGCCAAGTTCCCGCCCAGCTTCGGAACTCGCTTCAACTTCGGTGTAGGCGACGATTGTTTCCATGTCGGTCTTTCGAAAGCGATGATCACAGCTGCGGACGCAATTGGGGCACGCAAAGCAGAGCACCGAGCGGACTCGTGTAGGCTGCAACGTAAAGGGTGGCAAACGGCGGGCGCTTGCGATGCCCCATGACCGGACGCTGGACGGGCCAAGCCCGCTACAGCCCAGGGGTGTCAAACCTTGCCTGTCCCGCAGTGTTGGTTAGGCCGGCAGCAAGCCCGGCCAGCTAACACGGGAAACTAACAAGCAGGCTTTTATAGAAGAACCATTTTCTCTTTCTTCAGCCTGCCTGTCCGTCGGGATGCGACCTGCAAAAGCCGATAGCTGAAGCGCTCAGCTTTTCCGGGAAAGCAGGGATGTGGTGAGGAAAAATCCGCCGCAGCGGGCCTCTTTGGCCTCAACTCGCTACGGTCCTGGTCGGCTCGCCTCATGGGTTCTGAGGTAATCCGTGCTTGTAGACCGCGTCCCACTCCGCGGCCCTGAAAGCGTCTCGGCTGTCCTCGCGGCCCGCGTCTTTCTGCATGATGGTCGCGAGCATTTCGAACACCGGCGGGTTGGCCTGCGCGAGCTAGCGTCCCTCGACAGCGTACCCGTACAGGCCCGTGATGACACTCCGCTCGTTCTTGAGCGTGATCGACCGGACGCTCGGCTGTGCCATCCAGCG
>JAQGJZ010000196.1 GCA_028290385.1 Enterovirga sp. | reverse complement strand
GCATGTTGTCCGGGTAGACGAGCAGCTTGTCGACGACGCCCGTCAGGCGCGCGAGCGCGAAGTCGAGCGTCACGGTCGCGTCCGGCCCGATCATCCGCTCGACCGACGAGTGGGAGATGTCGCGCTCATGCCACAGGGCGACATTCTCCAGCGCGGGCGTCACGTAACCGCGCACCATGCGGGCAAGACCGGTGAGGTTTTCGCTCAGCACCGGATTGCGCTTGTGCGGCATGGCGGACGAGCCTTTCTGGCCCTCCGAGAAGAACTCCTCGGCCTCCAGCACCTCCGTGCGCTGCAGGTGGCGCACCTCGATCGAGAGCCGCTCCACCGACGAGGCGATCACCCCGAGGGTGGCGAAGAACATGGCGTGGCGGTCGCGCGGGATCACCTGGGTGGAGACCGGCTCGGGCGCGAGCCCCATCTTCTCGGCGACGTATTCCTCCACGCGCGGATCGATGTTGGCGAAAGTGCCGACGGCCCCGGAGATGGCGCAGGTCGCGATCTCGCGGCGGGCGAAGAGCAGGCGCTGCTTGGCCCGGTCGAACTCGGCATAGGCGCTAGCGAGCTTGAGCCCGAACGTGACCGGCTCGGCATGGATGCCGTGCGAGCGGCCGATGGTCGGCGTCATCTTGTGCTCGAACGCCCGGCGCTTCAGCGCAGCGAGCAGGGCATCGAGGTCGGCGAGGAGGATGTCGGCCGCCCGAACCAGCTGCACGTTGAGGCAGGTGTCGAGCACGTCGGACGAGGTCATGCCCTGGTGCACGAACCGCGCCTCGGGCCCGACGAACTCGGCAAGGTGCGTCAGAAAGGCGATGACGTCGTGCTTGGTGACCCGCTCGATCTCATCGATCCGGTCGACGTCGAACACGGCCTTGGAGCCGCGCTCCCAGATCGCCTCCGCGGCCTCCTTCGGGACGACCCCGAGCTCGGCGAGGGCCGAGGTCGCATGCGCCTCGATCTCGAACCAGATGCGGAAGCGGGTCTCGGGCGACCAGATGGCCGCCATCTCGGGGCGGGAGTAGCGCGGGATCATGGATACAACTTATGCTTGCAATGGAGCCGGGACACGTCGAAAATCGACCTCGGATGTAAATGACCTAGCGGGGAGCGGGAGATGACGGAAGACTCCATCGTGAGGTCGGCCGATGTGCTGGCCGGCAAGCTCAAGGAAGAGCCGCAAATCGGTACGGTGGTCGACCCGCCGAAACTGGAGGCACTCGCCGTCGAAGCCAAGGGCGTCGCCGACCGGAAGAATGACATGCAGGGCTTTGTCCGGGCGCTCGAGTCGGACCGGATGGTCTATCGCATGACCGTCATGTTCCTGGGATGGGCCATCATCCTGGTCGTGGCCGGCATCGGGTCGATCAAGCTCCTGGGCATCTACCTGGCCAAGAGCCCGAGCGACTACACCGTTCCGGAAGCGCTGGTCGCGATTGCCTCGACCGCAATCGGCGCATTGGCCGGGCTGCTCAGCCCGATCGGGGCCCAGAGCCGCTGACCTCGGCCGAGGCGATGGGCACCGGGCCCCCTGGCGTGACGAGGGGGCGCCCATGCCGGTCGGGGCTGTATTGCCCCGACCCGTGGCGAGCGGTTCGCCGCCTCAACCGGGCAGCCCCGGTCGTGACGGTCTCAGCGCGAGCGGCAGCGGCCGGTTTTCGTCCGTTCCTTGTCGCCGTCATCGTAATTGATGGCGATCGTGTCGCCGCCGAGCGAGGCGACCACGCCCGGGTACCATTGGCCGGCGCCCTTGAAGTTGCATTCCACACGCTGGCCGATCGCCCAGGTGTACGGCTTCACGGCAGCGAGGCTCAGCGTCTCGCGGTCACCGTCGTCATAGGCGACCGTGATCTTGTCGCCCGCGGTGGATTGGATGACGCCCGGGTACCAGTAGGCGCCGCCCTTGTAGCGGGCGAGCACCCAGTCGCCGCGCGTCTGGGCCGCCGCGCCGCCGAGCGTCGCCGCCGCGCAGGCCGCGGCCATCAACATCACCCGCATCGTCATTCTTTGGACTCCACCGGGCCGTTCGGCCGGTGGGCGGAGCTCTAGCAGCTTCTTGGGAATCCCGCTTGGCACCGCTCCAGGGCGATCGACCCGGGCCGTTCACGGGACCTGACCGGGCCCGCCATGCCGTTTATCGCTACACCCAGGCGCCCGTGCAGGCGCCCCGGATGGCGGCCAGGTTCTCGGCGTAGCGAGCCGGTCCGCCCTTCAGGGCCGCCGAACCGGCGACCAGGACATTGGCCCCGGCCTGCGCGGCTGCTGGGGCGGTCTCAGCCGTGATGCCGCCATCCACCTGGATGTCGATGCCGCGGCCGGCCGTCATGGCCGCGATGCGGCGGATCTTGTCGCAGACGGCCGGGATGAAAGCCTGGCCGCCAAAGCCCGGATTGACGCTCATCACCAGCACGAGGTCGGCAAGCTCGAGAACCGGCTCGATCGCGCTCTCCGGCGTGCCCGGGTTGATGGCGACGCCGGCCCGCTTGCCCAGCGCCCGGATGGTTTGCAGCGAGCGGTGGAGATGCGGCCCCGCCTCGGCATGAACCGTGATGATGTCGGCACCGGCCTCGGCGAAAGCCGCGAGATAGGGGTCGGCCGGCGCGATCATCAGATGCGCGTCGAGCACTTTGGGCGTCAGCCGGCGAACGGCGCGCACCATGTCCGGCCCGAACGAGATGTTCGGGACGAAATGGCCGTCCATCACGTCGAGGTGGATCCAGTCGGCACCGGCCGCGTCGAGGTCGCGCACGACCTCGCCGATGGTCGCGTAATCAGCCGACAGGATGGAGGGGGCGAGGAGGATGGGTGCGGGCATGGGAGGCGGTCCGGGTAGCACCGGCCTGCCGCGTGGGCAACGACGGCGCCAGGAGAAAGCGGCCGTTTACGGCCGGTTAACCACGTCGGATCCATCACAGGATCCGCGGATCAGGCAATTCCAGGATGCTGCGATCCGGGAAGGGCAGGAGAGTGGGATCCGGGCACGACAGGATCAAGGGGCCTGCGCGCCGCCATGGTCCTTGCAGCCGGACGGGCGCGGCGCGGGGTGAGGCTCTTGGGCCGCCGCGCCGAGACCCGACCTGCTCCGGCTTCACCCGGCCGCGGTTTGGGCTTGCCCCCAGCCGGCCTGCCGCCAGCGCTCCCGATGGAGGGCGCGCGGGCTGGGACCGAAGCCGTCCGCGGGGTCGGCTGCCGGGGGCTGAGGACGCAGGGGGGCGCGGCGGGCCGACCAAGGCTGCCCGTCCCGGGCAGCGGGCAGCCGCGGCTGCGCGAGCGACGCTCCTCGGGTGGGCACTGGGTGGAGGGGCGAATGGCGCAAAGCGCTTGGATGCCGACGTTAAGGTCGCGGCACAGCTCCTTGGCGTCCCACGCGAGCTACCTCCTGCGCCGGGATAGAAAGCCGGCGCAAATACCTGCCACAATGCGCAGAAATCGGTTTCATTGAGAGTTTGGTGATCCTCGCCCGATGCGAGAGGATCTACCGCTAAAGCTATGAGCTGCCGAAGCGATCCTGCCAGGATGGCAGCGCATCCAAAAAGGGCAGGGTGGTTGCTGCGTAAACCCCGCGCGCGACCGCGCGGGCCAGGCAATCGGACGCGACGGCCCCGAGTTCGGTGAGGAGGTCGAGCCCGCCCTCGGCCGGCCGCCCGAGCGTCGAGACGGCGAACACGATG
>JAQGJZ010000173.1 GCA_028290385.1 Enterovirga sp. | reverse complement strand
TGCCGGGCTATGGATGCCGGGGCCGGTCGGGCGCGAGCGCTTTCTGGGTCTCGAGCTGGTTCCGGGCGCGCTCCAGGGCGCGCGCGGCCTGGTTCAGGCGACGGGCGTGGCTGCGCCGCAGCCGGATCTTGCGAGCCTGATCCGGGCGCTGGCGAACGACGACAGGCCTGCCCTGGCGTTGGCGGCCTGACCGAACGGGCCTCTCACGAGGAGGCCCGTTGCCGCCGCAGGCCCAGGAACCGCCCGAAAATCCGGTCGAGCAGGCGGCGCGGCAAGATCCTGGCGAGCGCCTGCTCGACGAAGGGGTGCTTGGCCGGGGAGTAGCGCGGGCGCGGCTGCTTAACCGTGAGGGCGTGCCAGACGAGCTCTGCGATCGACTCCGGGGTCAGGCTGTGGCGACCGTTCGCGACCAGCGTCGTGACGCCTCGGTCGAAGGCCTCGCCCCACGCCGTGTCGGCGTAGCGTCCCTTGAAGCGCTCGGCCTTGTCCCAGATCGGGGTTTTGACGGGGGCCGGGCCGATCACGACCACGCCGATTCCGAACACCTGCAGCTCGCGTCGCAGCGTGTCGCACACGCCCTCGAGGCCGTGTTTCGAGGCGACGTAGCCGGACAGGAACGGCTGCCCCAGCAGCCCCGCAATGGAGCTGATGGTCACGATGCGGCCGGGCGGACCGCGCATGGCCGGATCCGCGCCCAGCAGCGGCGCGAAGGCCCGCGTCACCAGGATCGTGCCGAGGAGGTTCGTGTCGAGGACCTCGCGGATCTCTTCGATCGGCTGCGCCAGCATCGGGCCCGGAATGGCGACGCCCGCGTTGTTCACTAGCCCCGAGAGCGTCTGACCGTCCAGGATCCTCCTGAGGCGGTCCGCCTCCGCGTTGATCGCCAGTTCGTCCCGGACGTCGAAGACGAGCGGGGTGAAGCGCTCGCCGAGCTCCCGCTCGACCCGGACGGCGTCGTCGCCGGTGCGGACCGACCCGAACACCCACGCCCCCTGCCTCAGCGCGTGCCGTGCTGTTTCCAGCCCGATCCCGCTCGACACCCCTGTCACGACCACGGTCCGCATCCGGCATCACTCCCGCCAGCGGGCACAACGGATGGTCCGCGGCTCCGGTTCGCGACCCACGGCCTGCCCGAGCCCAGCGTTGAGAGCGGACGAAGGCCCGCCTAGAACAAGGCTCCGGAAGACGAGCGCGGGTTCGGGATGGGATCTGCATTTCTCAGGCCTGCAGCGCTCCACGGGGCAGGCGGGCGATATCAGCCTGAAGGAGCCGGACACGGTCCGCTGGCTCGAGATCTACCTGTCACCGGGCGACGTCTTTGAGACGTGGGCGCCAACATCGGGCTCTAATCGGTTTATGCGGCCAAGCGCGGCGCCGGCCCGGCGCGGCCCGGGATCGGCGCCCTGTTCTCTGACGGGAGCGGCCGGCCATGGTTAACCAAGTCTTAACGCGATCGTAGACTCTTGGCCCGATCTCGGGTTTTCTTGCGTCAGGTCAGTGAAACTCAAGCCCGGTCCGGAACCTCCGGACCGGGCTTTTTCTTTGGCTAGTCGATCGAGACGCCGGCGTCTTTCACGACGGGCGTCCACTTGGCCATCTCGGCCTTCACGTGTTCCCCGAGGGCCTCTGGGGTCGAGCCGACGAGCGTCGTCGAGAACACCTTCATGCGCTCGATCACGCTCGGGTCTTTCACGGCCTTCACGGCCTCGGCGTTCAGCCGGTCGATGATGTCCTTCGGTGTCCCCTTGGGGGCGAAGAGCGCGTTCCAGCTATAGGTCTCGTAGCCGGGCAGGGACTCGGCGATCGTCGGCACGTCCGGGAAGGCGGAGGCCCGCTCCTTCGTGGTGACGCCGAGCGCCCGCAGCGTGCCGGCCTGGATGAACGAGGAGGCGGAGGGCAGGTTGTCGAACTGGATCGGCACCACGCCGCCGACGACGTCGTTCAGGGCCGGGCCGGAGCCGCGATACGGGATGTGCGTCATCTCGACCTTGGCGAGGCTCTTGAACAGCTCGCCGGAGAGGTGGAGCGGCGTGCCGATCCCGGACGAGGCGTAGTTGTACTTGCCCGGATCGGCCTTCAGCAGCGCGATCAGCTCCGGCACCGTCTTGGCCGGCAGCGACGTGTTCACGATCAGGACGTTGGGCACGAGGGCCAGCAGCGAGATCGGCGTGAAATCCGTGACCGGGTCGTAGGGCTTGCGCTTCAGCATGAGCGGGTTCAGCGCATGCGTCGCGACCGTGCCCATGAGGATCTGGTAGCCGTCAGGCTCGCCCTTGGCGACGCGGGCGGCGCCCACATTGCCGCCGGCACCGCCGACGTTCTCCACGACGATCTGCTGGCCGAGGCTTTCGCTCATCTGCTGGGCGATGATGCGGGCGACAACATCCGTCGAGCCGCCGGCCGCAAAAGGCACGACCATGGTGATGGGACGGTTCGGGAACGAGCTCTGCGCGATGGCAGGTGCGGCGAGCGAGGCTGCGGCGCCGGCCATGAGCCCGCGTCGGGTGAGAGACAGCACAGTTGTACTCCAGGTTGCGAAGGCGCCCGTGTAAGGCGTCAGGACCGCTCAGGCAAAGCCTGGGCCCGCCGCCGGGTTTCGCGGCAGCGTCATGTGTCGCTGCTAGCGGTTGACCCGGCCCTCGCTCCTGCCCATGTGGCGGGGTCGACCCGACAGCAGAAGGAAACCCACCCCGGAATGACAGATTGGCCCGTCCACGGCCGCATCAGCGGCCCGATCGTCATGATCGGCCTAGGCTCCATCGGGAGCGGCACGATTCCGCTCATCGAGCGCCACTTCGCCTTTGACCGCAGCCGCATGGTCGTCATCGTTCCCGATGATGCCCACCGGCGCATCCTCGACGAGCGAGGCATCCGCTTCATCCAAGCGGCCGTGACGCGCGAGAACTACCGGGAGCTGCTGGCTCCGCTCCTCACCGAGGGCGGGGGACAGGGCTTCTGCGTCAACCTGTCCGTCGATACGTCCTCGGTCGACATCATGGAGCTCTGCCGCGAGATCGGCGCGCTCTACATCGATACGGTGATCGAGCCCTGGACCGGGTTCTACTTCGACAGCTCGGCCGGGCCGGAGGCGCGCACGAACTACGCGCTGCGCGAAACGCTGCTCGCGGCGAAGCGCAAGCGGCCGGGAGGGCCGACCGCGGTCTCGACCTGCGGCGCCAATCCCGGGATGGTGTCCTGGTTCGTGAAGCAGGCCTTGCTGAACCTCGCGGCCGACCTGCGCATCGCGCATGACGAGCCGACGACCCGCGAGGGCTGGGCCGCGCTGATGCAGCGCGTCGGGGTCAAGGGCATCCACATCGCCGAACGCGACACGCAGCGCGCCAAGTCTCCGAAGCCGCGCCGGGTCTTCGTCAACACGTGGTCTGTCGAAGGCTTCGTGTCGGAGGGCCTGCAGCCGGCCGAGCTCGGCTGGGGAACGTTCGAACCCTGGATGCCCGAGAACGCCCGCGGCCATGAGCAAGGCTGCCAGGCGGGGATCTTTCTACTGCAGCCCGGTGCGAACACCCGTGTGCGCTCCTGGACGCCGACCGCCCGGGCACAATACGGCTTCCTGGTCACGCACAACGAGTCGATCTCGATCGCCGATTACTACACGGTCCGGGACGGGAGCGGCGCGGCGGTCTATCGGCCGACCTGCCACTACGCCTACCACCCCTGCGACGACGCCGTGCTCTCCCTGCACGAGATGTTCGGGCAGGGCGGTGAGCGCCAGCCGGCGTGGCACATCCTGGACGAGAACGAGATCGTCGACGGCATCGACGAGCTCGGGGTTCTGCTCTACGGCCACGGCAAGAATGCGTATTGGTACGGATCGCAGCTCTCCATCGAGGAGACGCGGCGGATCGCGCCGTACCAGAACGCGACCGGTCTGCAGGTCTCCTCGGCGGTGCTCGCCGGCATGGTTTGGGCGCTGGAGAACCCGAATGCCGGCATCGTCGAGGCGGACGAGATGGATTTCCGTCGCTGCCTCGAGGTCCAGATGCCCTATCTTGGGCCGGTGATCGGGGAATACACCGACTGGACGCCGCTC
>JAQGJZ010000170.1 GCA_028290385.1 Enterovirga sp. | reverse complement strand
CCGAGGTCGCCCGCTATGTTCGCAGCGCCGCTTCGACGCTCGAAGGGTTCACGCGCGACCTCAATGACCGCTCGGTCGATGAGATGACCCAGGCGGTCGTCGATATGGCCCGCCGCAGCCCCGGCCTGTTCTTCGCGGGCTCGGTGCTTGCAGGGTTCGCGCTGTTCCGCTTCCTCAATGCGGCGCAGAACACCTCTGGATCGACCTACCGTCCGAGCCCTCGCAACGCGCGCGGCGGCCAGCGCATGGGATCTTCGTCCACTTCCGGCCAGTCCGGCCGTGGCGGGTACGGATCGAGCGATGCAGGCGGCTATGATGCCGGCAGTTCGCGTTCCAGCGGCATGTCGTCGAGCGCGACGCGCCAGTCCTCCGGCCAGCCGGGTGGCGGCTCCGCGTCGTCAGCCAAGCCTGCTTCCTCCGGTTCGTCGCAGGGCGGGTCCGGTGCTGGCGCCTCCTATGGCGGAACGTCCGGCGCTTCCTCGCAGGGAGGTTCCTCCGGGACGTCAAACCCCAAAGGTGGCTCATGACGCACGATACGAGCCGGCGCTCCACGATGGAGCTCGTCTCGGACGCGATCAACGACGCCACGACGCTGGTCGGGTCCGAGGCCAAACTTCTCAAGGCCGAGATGAGCAACAAGGTCGATCAAGCCGTCATGGCGATCGGCCTCATGGTGATCGCAGCCGTGTTCTTCATCGGCGCACTGTTTCTGCTTCTTCAGACGGGCGTCGCCTTCCTGATCCAGTGGGGACTGTCGCCGGCCGTGGCCCACATCCTGATGGCGGTCGTGTCGGCGGTGATCGGCGGAGCCTTGTTCATGGCAGGCAAGAGCGCGCTCAAGCCTGAGAAGCTCACGCCCACTCGCTCGCTCGACCAGATCAATCGCGATGTCGCCGTGGCGAAACAAGCGGTCGGGAGCACTCCATCTCCCGCGCCGCGACCCCACTGAGCAGCACGAACGACGACCGATGTCGGGAGAAGGCTTCCATGGCCGCTCTCCCGACCGGCTCCGCCAGCCGCTTCAAAGGCCATTCCTCTCGCACGTCATGATGGTGATGCCATGTTGTCCAATCTGAGCGCCCAAGCACGTGAATATCCGATCCCCTTTCTGCTGATCGGCGCCGGCATGGCGCTCCTCGTCCGCAACAGGATGAAGAACGACGGCTACCAGGGCGGTCTGTCGATCTATCGCGACGATGCCCAAGGCGATCTCATTCGTCGCACGGCGGATCCGACGGCCGGCTTCGGCTACGACGAAGGCGATTATTCGCCGTCGCGTCGCTCCTCGGGCTTGTCCGGAAGGGCCGAGGCCCTTCGATCCAACCTGTCAGATAATCTGTCGAGCGCCGGCGACCGAGTGGCGTCGCAAGCCTCGGCGGTTCGTGAATCCGTCAGCGGGAGCCTGTCATCCATGCGCGATACTTATTCCTCGACCACCGAAGCCGTTTCGGCCCGCGCCGAAGAGTGGCGTGAAGCCGCCAGCGAAACATTCTCGGACGCTCAGGAACGTGCGGGCCAATACACCGAACGCGCCCGCAGCGGCCTGGCCACGCTGGCCCATGAGCAGCCGCTGGTTCTCGGCGCTCTCGGTCTTCTGGCCGGCGCGGCTTTGGCCGCCATGCTGCCGCGCACGCGCATCGAGGGCGAATATATGGGCTCGACGGCCCAGCGCATTCGCGACGAAGCGCGCCATACGGCCGAAGATGCCTACGAGCGTGCCAAGCTCGCAGCGACCCGTGCTGCCGAAACAGCCGCAGAGGTGGCCAAGGAAGAGTTTTCCGGAAAGTCGCACGACGATCAGGACCAGAGCGCGGGCCGCGATCCGAAGAATCAGCAGGGCTCCGGCCGGCAGTTGGGAGCCTCTTCGGGCCAGCATAAGTCCGGCCAGGGCTCCAGCGGCGGCCCGCAGTCGTCCGGCGTGTCTTCGCCCGGCGGAACGTCGGCGGCAGGCGCTGCGGCCTTGGGCGTTTCGTCCGGGTCGGGGGGCGCGCGTCCCACCGAGTCGATCTCCTCCGCGTCGGATACGACCCGGCGCAGCTGATCGCTTGACGCTTCCGTCGCCTTTCGCATGAGTATGCGGGAGGCGACGATGCAGCAGACTGATTCACTCACCATCGAAGCGGGCGACGCCATCGCCCGCTTTTCGCGTTTGGGCGCCGAGTGCCGCCACTGGGAGGTCGCCGGCCGCCGGCTCACATGGGGCGGAGAACCCGAGGTCTGGAGCGGGATCGCCCCGGTCCTGTTCCCGGTCTGCGGCTGGTCGCGGAACGGCGCGATCCGCGTCGGCCTGGACGATCATCCCATGCCGGTTCACGGCTTCGCCGCCGGGAAGCTCTTCGCCGCCGAGCAGCGGGGTCCCGACACGATCGTCTTCCGGCTTCATGCCGACGCCCCGACGCGGCTGGCCTACCCCTTCGACTTCGAACTCGAACTCGCCTACCGCCTCACTCCCCATACGCTGGAAGCCTGCATCTCCGTCCAGAACCAGGGGCAGGGGCCAATGCCCTATGCCTGCGGCTTTCATCCCGGCTTCGTCTGGCAGCACGACAAAGGCGCGCATCGCTTTCACTTCTCGCAGCAGGAGCGCCCGGAAGTGCCGATCATCGCACCCGGGGGACTGTTCAGCCGGCGGACCCGGCCCGTGCCGCTGCGGGGCAGGGTGCTCGACCTCGCGCCAGACCTCTTCTCCGAGGAAGCTCTCTGTTTCCTCGATGTCGCCGGCCGGAGCGTCGCCTACGAAACGCCCTGGGGGACATTGGAGATCGAGGCGCCCGATTTCCCGCACCTGATCCTCTGGAGCCGGGCGCCCGGCGATTTCCTCGCCATCGAATCCTGGACCGGGACGGGTGACCCGGAAGGGTTCGACGGCGATCTGTTCGCGCGTCCGTCAATGATCCA
>JAQGJZ010000133.1 GCA_028290385.1 Enterovirga sp. | reverse complement strand
CGGATCCCCAGGCGAGGCGGGCGCCATTCTGCAGGATCATCGAGATCCCGAGCGTCGCGATCACGATGTTCATGACCGGCACCTTCAGACGGCGGAGGCTCCGGTAGACGAGGAGCTCGATCAGGCCAGCCGCGAGCCCTCCGCCGATCATCCCGAACGCGAGAACGGCCACGAAGGGCATGCTGCTCAGCCAGAAGGCCGAGAGCCCCAGCATGCATCCGATCATCACGAGTTCGCCCTGCGCGAAGTGCAGGATGTCTGTCGCCCGGATGATCATCGAGATCCCAAGCGCGATGAGACTGTAGATCGACCCGATTGCCAGTCCGCCTAACAGCGTCTGTATGAATTGCTCACCGGACACGTCGAACGCCGCTCCCCTTCAGGTTTGCTTCGTTGACCTGAGCCTACATCGGAACGGATTGACTACAAGGACAAAATGCATGCGTATGCAGAGCGCATTTGTCCTCGCTTTGTGCATGTGACCCGCGGGATGGCGCGCGAATAGGCTTCGAAAAACGAAGGCCGGCGCAGGCTGCGCAAGCTGTCGCCGCGACGGCGGTTGGCAGCTTCCCTGCAGGGTCCGAAGTTGGAACTGGAGTGAACGGCTCTTGAAAAAGCAGATCCACCTCGCGCTCGACCTCTCCTGGACGCAGGTCGAAACACAGTGGCGAATACCCGGCTCGCTGGTCGGGCCGCATTACCCCGAAGTCGGATTGTTCGAGGACGTCGCCCGTCTGGCCGAGAAGGGCGGGTTCGACATGATCTTCTTCGGCGACGGCACCGGTGTTCCGGATACGTGGGGCGGCGGCATCGAGGACGCGGTGACCTATGGGGTTGCGTGGCCGCGCATGGACATGAGCCCGTGGATCACGGCGATGTCACGCGTCACGAGCCATCTCGGCTTCGGGCTGACCTACGCGTCGACCTTCATGCACCCGTTCTACACGGCGCGGCTCCTGAACTCGCTCGACCACATCACGAACGGCCGCATGGCGTTCAATGTCGTCACCTCGCAGCGCCGGTCCGACTTCGCCAATTTCGGCTACGACGAATTGGTGGACCACGGGACGCGCTACGAGCGCCTGGAGGAGTTCGTCGATGTGTGCCGCGCGCTCTGGGACAGCGTCGCAGCCGACGCCTTTATCTGGGATGCCAAGACCGGGAAGGTCGCCGATCCGGCCAAGGTGAAGGCGATCAATCACGACGGGCGGTTCTTCAAGGTGAAGGGACCGCTCAATGTGATGCGCTCGCCTCAGGGCCACCCCGTGATCCTGCAGGCGGGCGGCTCCCCGCGCGGCACCAAGGCAGCCGCCCACGTCGCCGATCACGTCTTCGGGCTGACGAAGAGCATTCCCCTGATGCAGAAGCAGCGGGCGGAGCTCGATGAGGCGATCCGGCTCGAAGGCAAGGATCCCGACAGCGTCGGAATCATCTGGTCGATCCGCGCCATCATCGGTGAGACGGAAGCCGAAGCGCGGGCCATGAAGGAGAGCCTGATCGCCGGCGTTTCCCGTGAGGCCGTCGGCGTGTGGCTGTCGCACAATTCCGGCTACGACATGGCCCAGCTGCCGGCCTATTTCTCGCTCGCGGAGCTGCAGCGGCGGATCATCGAGGCCAATGCCTCGCCCGTCGGCTTTGTCGGCCTGCTTGCGCAGAAATACGGCATGGACGCGGAGATCTCGCGCGACGAGTTCTTCCAGCACGGTTTGGAGGCAGCGACCGGCTACGCGACCGCCCTCGCCGGCACGGCCGTGCAGGTCGCCGACCGGATGGAGGAGATGTTCGAGGAAACCGGAAGCCGCGGCGGCTTCATGATCTCGCTGTCACAGGCGGCGCCGCGGCAGGCGCTGCTCAACATGGTCGACTACCTGGTGCCGGAGCTCCAGCGGCGCGGCCGCTACAGGCGGACCTACGAGGGCCGGACCCTGCGAGAGAACCTCGCCTCCTGATCGGGACGGGCGCCGCCCGCTTGGGCGGCGCTTCCCGGCCCGTGGTCTCGGACCGAAGAGCGCGCATGTTCGCTGGGCCGAGCGCCCGGCGCGATCAGGCCGCGGCGGCGGAGCGCAGCACCTCGAAGCGGCCGTCGAGGTAAAGCAGAGGGGAAATCTCCTCGTCCCAAAGGCGGGCGACCTTCACGGCCCCGATGAACAGCGTGTGCGACCCCACTTCGACGGCTTTGAGAACCTCGCAATCGAAGCTAGCGAGTGCGCCCTCGACCGCCGGCGCGCCCGTCTCGAGCACCGTCCAGCACGAGCCCGCGAAGCGGCTGGCCTTGTCAGCCGACATGAAGCGCTCGGCGAGATGCATCTCATCCTCTCCGAGAAGGTTCACGCAGAAGACCGAGGCCTTCTGGATGCGGTCATGCGCCGAAGCCGACCGGTTCACGCAGACGAGAAGGGACGGGACGGGGTCGGCCGAGACCGAACTCACCGACGTTGCCAGCAGCCCGTGCGGCTCGTCGCCATCGATGGTGGTGACGAGGGACACGCCGGCGGCCAGGCGCCGCATGCCGCGCTTGAAGAGGGCTGAATCGATCATGGCAGGTAGCGCCCTTGAAAGAAGATGAGCGGCTCGGTTGCTTCGGCCAGGGTGAAATCGACCACGCGCCCGATCGCAATCGTCACGCCTTCGCGGGCCAGGGTGTCCTCGATCCTGCATTCGAGCGAGCCGACCGCCCCGCGCAGGAGCGGCGCGCCGGTGCTGCCGGGCACCCAGTCTCCATGCGCGAACCGGGCACGACCGCTGATGCCAGCCTTGCCGCCGAAGATGTCCGCGAGCTCCTGCGCCCCCTTCGGAAGATAGTTGATCGCGAAATGCCCCGCGTTGCGCATGGTCGCGAGCGCGGATGTCTTGTGGTCCACGGAGACCAGCATCAGGGGCGGATCGGCCGAAAGGTGGGTGGCGGAAAGGCCGAGAAACCCAGCCGGACCATCTTCGTCCTGCGCAGTGACGAGGCTGACACCAACCGCGCGCTGCCCAACAAGGCGCCAGAATGTTCGCTGATCGATCTGATTGTGCTTTATATCCATGCCCCTCACCTGCATGTTGCGCATGAGCAGCGGCCCGCAACTCACGGGCTTGCTGCATAAGCACGCAGGAACAGTTTTGCATACGTATGCAGAACGGAAAAGTGTTTTGTTGGTGGGCGTTCAGTGCGATGACGCCGGCCCATTCGGGAGCGGACTATGCATGGGCGGCACAAGGGCCGGGTGATCACCGCTGAGGACGTCGCCCGGGTGATCGGCGTGTCGCAGTCCACGATCTCCCGAGCGTTCTCGAACCCGGAATCGGTGTCGCCGGCAACGCGCGCGCGGGTTCTCACGGCGGCACAATCGCTCGGCTACCAGCCGAACGTGATCGCCCGCAGCCTGATCACGCGCCGGACCAACATCATCGCCATCGTGATGGCGAACCTGACGGACCCGTACTACCCGCAGATCCTCGATACGCTCACGCAGGCCATCCAGGCCCGCGGACGGCAGACGCTGCTCTTTATCCCGCCGGAGGACGGCACGATCGACGACACGCTCGCGTCGCTCCTGCAATACCAGGTCGATGCGATCATCATCGCGTCCGCGAGCCTGACCTCGGAAATGGCACGGGTCTGCGCCGCCCGGCAGACGCCAGTTCTGCTCTTCAACCGCTATGTCCCCGGGGTCCGGATCAGCGCCGTGTCCTGCGACAATGTCGCGAGCGGACGAGACGTCGCCGAGTTTCTTCACGGCAGCGGGCATTCCCGCCCGGCCTTCGTCTCCGGCGAGCACGGCGCGACCACGAACGCGGACCGCCGCGCCGGCTTTGTCGAGACGTGGCATGAACTCGGCGTGCGGTCCTGCCTTCAGGTCGAGGGCGGCGCCTATACGTTCGAGGCCGGGTTCGAGGCGGCAACGATCATCGCGCGCCGCAAGCGGCGCCCCGATTCGATCTTCTTCGCCAGCGACATCATGGCGCTCGGCGGCATCCACGCGCTCCAGCAGGCCGGCCTTCGTGTCCCGGAGGACATCTCGGTGGTCGGCTTCGACGACGTGCCACTGGCAAGCTGGCCGTCGTTCAACCTGACGACCGTGCGCCAACCCCTGCCGGAGATGGCGGAAGCGGCGCTGGACATGCTCGCGCTGGACGACAAGGCCGGCCGTCGCCGCAGAGTGACGCAATTCGTCCCAGGCACGCTCGTCCAGCGCGGGACCACGCGGGCGCGTTGATTCGGCGCAAAACCGCCCGACGTCGCCATCCGAGGATGCAGGCTGCCACGAGAGCGGGGTCGTCGGGCGCTGCCGACTGACCCCGCGCCCGGTACGCGGTCCCCCGCCGATCGACTCCGGAGCGCCGTTGAGTTGGCCGGGGTGATGATGGCATAGGTCTCCTCGCTCATTTCCATCCGCGCTCCGAGACAGCCTGCCTGAAACGTGTCGGTCCCGAGCCGGACCAATCACGGGGGCAGGTTTGACGACGTGCGCGGTGGGCCGGAAGGAGGCGCTCGTGATCTCAGGTTGTCAGTGCGCCCGCACCGGGGGGCGCAGCCGTGCTTGTCGTGACATCCTGCAACCCGGCGGGGTGGGCCGGTGATGGCGCCCACCGCCGTTCAGGGTGAGCCGGTCGAAGAACCGGTGGTCGTCGCGGTCTGCGTGTCGTGCCGTCCGGCCGGCGCGCCGGCGGGGCTCCCCGGCGCCGAGCTGCTGGCGCGCCTCCGCGAGGAGGCGGGCTGCCTCGGCCCCGGCGTCGAGATCCGGCCCGTGCAGTGCCTGAGCGTGTGCAAGCGTCCCTGCACGATCGCCCTCTCCTCGCCCGGCCGATACACGTATGTGTTCGGCGACATCGACCCGGCCGGTGGCGCCGCGGAAATCGTCGCCTGCCTCGAGGTCTACCGACAGCAGGAGCATGGCTACATGCTGTGGCGCGAGCGGCCCGAAAGCCTTCGGCGCGGCATCGTCGCCCGCATTCCCCCGATCACCTGGGACACCGAGGACGGATCTCATCCGCGCTAGGCGGGGAGACCACGTCCGGCCCGCTTTGAAAGACCCCGCATGTCCAGCCAACGCGTTCCCGTCACGGTGCTCACCGGCTTTCTTGGTGCCGGCAAGACGACCCTGATCCGGTCGCTTCTCGAGAACGCGAAGGGGCGCCGCATTGCCGTGATCGTCAACGAGTTCGGCGATATCGGCTTCGATGGTTCGCTGGTCCAGGATTGCGCGGCGGAGGCCTGCGCGCCCGGCGACATCGTCGAGCTGACCAATGGCTGCATTTGCTGCACCGTGGCGGACGATTTCATCCCGACCATGGACGCGCTGCTCGGCCGCGACCGGCAGCTCGACGCGATCGTGGTCGAGACGTCCGGTCTGGCGCTGCCGCAGCCGCTGCTCAAAGCCTTTGCGTGGCCGAGCGTGCGCACCCGCGCCACCGTGGACGGCGTGGTGACCGTGGTGGACGCGACCGCCTTGGACGAGGGCCGCATCCCGGAGCATGACCCCGCGGCCGGTCCGGCCCGCGTGCATGACGACCCGGTCGAGGAGGTGTTCGACGACCAGCTCGCCTGCGCCGATCTGGTGGTGCTGTCCAAGGCCGACCTGCTCCCGCCGGACCGCCTGGACGAGGTCGAGCGGCGGCTCCGGACCGAGCTCCGCGACGGGGTCCGCATCGTCCGGTCGCGCTCGGCGGATCTCGCGCCGGAGGTGCTGATCGGACTCGCGGCGGCCGCTGAGGACGATCTCGCTGCCCGTGCCGGCCACCACGGCGAGGACGAGGAGCACGATCACGACGATTTCGACAGCTTCATCGTGCAGGCGCCGGCGCTCGCAAGCGCCGAGGCGGTCCGTGACGCCGTGCAGCGCGCCCTCGCGGTTCCCGGGGTGCTGCGCGTCAAAGGTTATGCCGACGTCGCCGGCAAGGCGGCGACGCTGATCGTGCAGGGGGTGGGGCAGCGGGTCGAGACCGCCTTCGCCCGTCCTGGAACCAGCCAGGGCGCGGGCCTCGTCGTGATCGGCCTGAAGGGCCTCGACCGGTCCGCCATCGCGGCCGCGCTCGGCGCTTAGGGCCCGGCGTGCATCTCCAGGTCGCGCCGCGGCACGAGATCGACGACGGCGGGACGGCGCGCGACCTGGAGCAGCCGGCGGCCGACATCATCGTGCTGTCGGGGGCCGATACGGAGCTCACCGCCCTGCAGCGCGCCATCGCCGGGCGAGGGCCGGACGCGCCGACGGTCGCGCTGACGAACTTCCTTCAGCTCGGCCACCCGATGTCCGTCGACCTTTATGTCGAGCGGACGCTCGCCCGGGCCCGCTTCATCCTGCTTCGCCTGCTGGGCGGCGAGAGCTACTGGCCGCACGGCATCGAGGCGCTGCGGCGCGAAGCGCTCCGGCGCCGGATTCCGTTCGCGTGTTTGCCGGGCGACACGCGCTGGGATCCGGATTTCGCCCGCCGCGGCACCCTCGCCGACGTCGAAGCCGAAAGGCTGTGGCGCTATTTCGCCGAGGGCGGGCCCGACAATCTCGCGGCGGCCCTGCGCTGGATCGAGCACGCGCTCGGCGGCGGGCCGGCACCGGAGCCGGCGCGCCCGGTCCCGAGCGCCGGGTTCTGGCCATCCGCCCTCCCCTCGGACGGGCGGCCCCGCGCCGCCATCCTGTTCTACCGGGCGCTGCTCCAGGGCGGCATGACGGAGCCGATCGAGGCGCTGGCGGCAGCGCTCGCGGCGCGCGGCGTCGCGGCCCAGCCGATCTTCGTCACGAGCCTGAAGGACCCTGTCTCCGACGCGGTGCTCGGCTCGGCCTTCGCGGCCGCACCGCCGGACGTCGTGATCAACGCGACGGCTTTCGCGGTGGGCACGCCGGACGCCGCCGCCAAGGGCGCGCTCGGTCGCGCGGGCTGCCCGGTGCTGCAGGTCGCGCTGGCGGGGTCGAGCGAGGCCGAATGGCGCGCCTCCTCGCGCGGCCTATCCCCGCGCGATCTCGCCATGCAAGTGGTTCTGCCGGAGGTGGATGGCCGCATCTTCGCGGGCGCGATCGCGTTCAAGGAGCGCCCCCCCGGGGCACCGTCCTTCGCGCCGCCGGTCAGCCGCCCACTCGCCGACCGGGTCGAGGCAGCCGCCGATCTCGCCAGCGCCTGGATCCGCCTGCGCCGGGCCGCTGCGCCGGAGCGGCGGGTCGCGCTGATCGTCGCCAATT
>JAQGJZ010000111.1 GCA_028290385.1 Enterovirga sp. | reverse complement strand
CCGGCACCGCCCCGTAGGAGGCCGGCGCGAAGGCCGGCTGCGAGCTCGGCGCCACCGGGGCTGCGTGGCGCGGAGCCGCCGGGGGAGGGGGAGGAAAGGGTGCCGCCGGCGGAGGGGCTGGCTGTGGCTCCGCGCGGCGGCCGCCGGGGTTCGGCATGATGATGGTGCGGTCGCCGCGACCAAACGGATCGAAAGGCTTGCTCATGGGCCGCCTCCCTGCGGGCCGGCCGGCCCGTCGGGCGCTTTCGCGCTCACCGCCGCCCTTCCAGCACCGCCCAGAGCTCGAGGTCGAGCTCCGGCCAATCGCCAGAGAAGTGCATCCCGATCGAGCTCGCAACCGAGAATTCCGGCCACAGCGGCGATTGCCGGTCGAGCAGGAAGTAGACGTGGTCGGTGATCGCCCTGATCTGCGGCGGCGGCGTCGGAAGGTGCACCAGTCCCACGCCCGGCAGATGGGCGTGGACGATCTCGTTCATCTTCGTGTTCGGCCCGACCTTGAACAGGTGCGGGAACTGGCTCTGGATCTCGGTGAGCGGCCGACGGGCCGAGACCTCGAGCACCAGGGCGGCATTGCGGAACAGGTTGCGGTCGCGGATCGTGGACACGAAGGCGTTCGGCGCCCGCTCGATGATCTCGAGCCGGATCGCCCGGCGGCCGAGTTGCGCCGACAGGAAATCCTGGATGTCGCGCACGATCGGCGTGAACACCTCTTCGAGGTTGTCGTGGTCGTAGGCCGGGTAGGTGCGGGCGCGCCGCTCGGCGGTCGCAAAGGTCGCAAGCTCGCCGGCGATGCGCAGGAACTCCTCGTACAGCCGCTCGGGATGGATGTAGCGCGATTGCCGAAAGTGCTTCAGCACCGGGATGTGCCGGTTGAGCAGCTGCAGGATGAAGTAGTCGGCGCTCTGCAGCCCGCCGCCGGCGGTCGGGTCGGCGGCATAGCGCGCAAGCTCCTCGAGCTTGTTGTCGATCCAGCCGATCACCCGGTCGATCCAGCCGTCCACCACCGGGTGCGCGGCGCAGCTCAGCACCGGCGGGGCGAACTTCTCGTCGAACACGATGGTCCTGTCGCGCACCTCGAGCACCCGCGCGATCGGCAGGCCGACATAGCCGGGCTTCGCGGTCCGCCGCAGCTCGAAGGAGAGCCGGGGATGCGCGACGTCGATCTCCTCCTCGATCCGCAGCGGGGAGGTCGCGTCGATCAGCACCTCGCTCGCCGGGTAATAGCGGCTGGCGCTCTCGGCCTCGGCGTCCTCCACCTCCCGCGTATTCGCGCTGCCGAGGGGCAGCGACAGCCAGAGGAGCTGCTTGCCGGCCGATTCCGGAACGTCGATCGGTGCCGGCAGCGGTGAGGAACCAGGGATATCGAAGGGCGTTCCGTCCGGCATGACGCCGGCGGCGCGCCGCACCGAGAACTTGCTCTGCTGGGCGAGGTCGCGGTCGATCTCGATCGTCGAGAAGCCCCAGGGATAGGGCGTGACGTGGCGGACCCGGCTTTCGAGCAGGGCCTCCATGTAGCGGTCGCTCTGCTGAAGGTGATGCGGTCGAAGGAACAGGCCTTCGGACCACACGACCTTGCTTGTCCAGGACATCCGCGTTCCCTGCTCCCGCAACAGGTATAAGGCTGCGGGCCGGGAGGCAGCAAGCAAAGCCGTATCCGGCTTTAGATCTGCTCAGGATTCCTTGGCGGGCTTATCTCTTCGCAGTCTCTCAGCGAAGGCCGGCCGAGTCGGTCGCTACTCGGCTGCTGCGAACAATTCCTCCGCCGGGGCGGTCGCGGCGGCTTTGAGCCGGTAGATCGGAACGGGCGCGACAAAGCCATCCAGCGCGTGGTGGCCGATCATCTCGGGGTCGCCCCACAGATGCTCGGCGAAAGCCTGCGACATCAGGAGAGGCTCTCCGAGCACTTTGTTCATCTGCGCGATCCGGCTGGCGAGGTTCACGTCGCGGCCGATCACGGTGAAATCGAGCCGGGCGCCCGAGCCGACATTGCCGTAGGCGGCCTCCCCGTGATGGAGCGCGATGCCGGCCTCGATGCGGGTCGGGAACCGTCCCTCGCGGTTGGCCTCGTCGAGCTTCACGAGCCCTGCCACGGCTGCGGAAAGCGCCGCCTGCGCGCTCTGCCCGGTATCGTCCCCGTGGTCGCGGAAGATCGCCAGCAGGCCGTCGCCGAGATATTTGAGGACTTCCCCGCCCTCGGCCTCGATCGGGGGCACAAGGCAATCGAAGAAGTTGTTCAGCATCTCGACCGCACGTTCCGGCTCGAGCTCCGAGGAGATGCGGGTGTAGCCGCGCATGTCGGCGAAGAGGATGGCCGACCGGATGCGGCTCACCGCCCCGCGCTGGATGGTGCCGGACAGGATGGCCTTGTGCGGCTCGTCACCGACATAGATGCGCAGCACGTTGTCGAGGCGCTGGTTGACCGAGCGCGTTTCCATGGTGGCCGCGAGGGTCGGCATCACGAAGCGCAGAACGGAGAGCGCGCGCTTGCCGAAGCCCATGGGATCGCGTGTCGCGAAGGTCACCCCGTTGCGGGTCCCGTTCGTGAAGCAGAGCGGGACGCAGGCGTAAACCGCATAGCCCTCGGCCTTGAGCTCCGGGACGATCTCGAAGGCGTCGTCCGGGGTCGTCGCGAGGTTGAGGATCAGCCACCGGCCCGTCCGGTGGGCCTCCGCGAACGGGCTCCGCTCGTAGGCGCGCTCAGATGTCTCACCATGCGGAAAGAGCCGGAACGCGTAGCCGCCGTCCCGGGTCCAGATCCGGCCGATGCCCGTGTATTCGGAATGGAGCGCGTCGATGGCCGTGGTGATCCGGTCGAGCGGGACGCCGAGCGCGTCCAGCCGCTCGGCGAGGCCGGACAGCAGCACGCCCCAGCCCTCGAGCCGGGCTCCCTCTGCGAGAAGCCAGTCCCGCAGGGCGAGGGCCGGCTTGAAGAGCTCCGGATCAAGGTCCCCGATCTCCTCGCCTTCGGCATCGGCGCTCGGCCAGGAGCAGGCGCGTGGGACCATCGGTGCGGAATCCTGCATCGGCTGCAAGGTGGTCGTCGGGTCTTGTCGGTGCAAGCCGAGCCCTCGGGATGAGGGCGGATTGGGGCGGGAACGAGTCAATCCGAGGAGTCGTTGAGTCGCCCGAGTCGAGTTCGCGAGTTCTCGTAGCGTACGGAGTTCACCGATGGCCCCCCGGTCCAACTGGAAGGGATATCTCAAGCTCTCGCTTGTGTCCTGCCCCGTCCAGCTCTTCCCGGCAACGACGACCAAGGAGCGGGTCTCGTTCCATCTCCTCCACCGCGACACCGGCAATCGACTCCGGCGAAAGCTCGTGGATCCCGAGACGGACACGGAGGTCGAGTCCGACGAACAGGTGCGGGGCTACCAGGTCGCCAAGAACGAGTACGTCGTCCTGGAAGAGGACGAGATCGACTCGGTGGCGATCGAGTCGACGCACACCATCGACATCGAGACCTTCGTGCCCCGCGACGAGATCGACGAGACCTTTCTCGATACGCCCTACTACCTGACGCCGGACGGCAAGCTGGGCGAGGAGGCGTTCGCGGTCATCCGTGACGCCATGCGTGAGAAGAACGTGGTCGGCCTCGGCCGGGTGGTGCTCTATCGCCGCGAGCGTCCGATCCTGCTCGAGCCGCGCGGCAAGGGGCTGGTCGCCACGACCCTGCGCTACGCCTACGAGGTTCGGGAGGACGAGGATTATTTCGAGGATATCGGCGAGCCGGAGGTGTCGGAGGAGATGCTCGACCTCGCGACCCACATCATCGGCCGCAAGATGTCGCATTTCGATCCGAAACGGTTCGAGGACCGGTATCAGAACGCGCTGCTCGACCTGATCAAGGCGAAGCAGACCCACCAGCCCGTGCGGGTGAACGCGGCGCCCAAGCCCACCAACGTGGTCAGCCTGATGGAGGCGCTGCGGCGCTCCATCTCGGCCGACCAGGACAACGCCGCCGCCCCAGCGCCGGCGAAAGCCAAGGCAGCTTCGGCCGCCAAGGCCGAGAAGGCGGCCCCGGAGCCGAAGGCGGCCAAGGCGGCGTCTCAGCCGAAGAAGGCAGCCCCGGCTCCAGCCGCGCGGCGCACCGCCGGCAAGGCGGCCCCGAAGCTCAAGAAGGCGAGTTGAGGCGGGTCACCTCGCCCGCCTCACTCCACGATCGCCGCGTAGACGAGCTGTCGCATCATGCGGCGGTAATGCTCGCGCCGGCTCGGCGCCTGCACCATGATCAGGCCGTAGAGTTCCTCGCGCGGGTCGAGCCAGAAGCTCGTGCCGCCGAGGCCCTCCCAATAGATGTCGCCCGCTGAGCCGGGGAAACTCGCGATCCCGTCCTGGCGCCGCACTGCGAAGCCGAGCCCAAAACCGTACCCGTCCGGCAGGATGTCGGGCATGATGCGGATCTCAGGGCCGAGATGGTCCGCCGTCATGTAGGCCAGCGTCTTCGGCGAGAGACAGCGGACCCCGTCGAGCTGCCCGCCCGAGATCAGCATGTGCAGGAAGCGGGCGTAATCCGAGGCCGTGGAGGCAAGCCCGCCGCCGCCGTTCTCCATCGCGACATCCCGGGTGACGTCGAGCAGGTCCTGCGGCTCTCCCGTTTCCGGGTCGATCGGGAAGGGCTGCGCGATGCGGGCCTGGTAGGCCGGCGGGACGACGAAGCCGGTTTCCATCATGCCGAGCGGCTCGAACAGGCGGCTGCGCAGGGCGACCCCGAGCGGCAGGCCGGTGACGACCTCGATCACGCGGCCGATCATGTCCGTCGAGCGGCTGTAGTTCCACTCCGTGCCCGGGTGGGCGAGCAGCGGCAGCGTTGCAAGGAGCGCAGCCTGCTCCGCATTGGTGCGGGACCGGCGCCCGGTCTCCGCTCCGGCGTAGGCGGCCTGGACCGGGCCGTCGTCCATCCACTCGTAGGTGAGCCCGGAGGTGTGGCGCAGCAGGTCGTGAACCGTGATCGGGCGGGCGGGCTCGGCGAGCGCGACGGCCCCGTCCCGCTCAACCCTCACCGTCACGTCTGCGAATTCCGGCACAAAGGCGCTGAGCGGGTCGGACAGG